>WJIP01000076.1 GCA_014730185.1 Caldithrix sp.
AACGAATTGATGAGTATTAAATCTTTAGTGGATTAAAAAAGCTTGATTTCTCTATTGAAACTACCAATTGAATTGATTAGATTATGTATGAATACTATTTTTAGCACAAAGCGCATGAGTGTTCACCGTTTTAAAACCCTATATTATATTATGATACTATACGGGCGTCATACAATATCTTTTAAGCACAAATTTACCCGGGTGGTTTTTAATATTTTGACAATCCGCTTAGACACGAGTAATTGTGTTATTTGATCTGATAGCTCTATAGCCATATTGGATTATCGGAGATAATTTAAATATATATTTTTTGTTCTTTAGCACTCCTGTTTTGAAAACGGTTACGGTTATTGCCTGACATTGAGGTTACTATGGATTACGCCGGCAGTGAAATTTACGTTTTTAACAGGGTAACGCATCGAACATAAAATTCAGAAATAGGTTTTACGTTACAAAATTACAGGAGTAGTTATGAAAAATCGAGCGTTTTTTGGATTTATTTTTTGGGCTCTGTTAATTTTACCGCTTTGTGCTCAGGAATACGGGGATATTTCCGATGAAGAGCTGTTATTAAAACGTATTGCACAAGAACCGGAAGCGAATGCGGTCGTTCTGATCAATAACGCCACCATAAAAATTACACCCAATTTCAAACTGGAAACGGTTGTACACCGCCGGTTTAAAATTTTAACCGAAGCGGGTAAAGATTACGCCAATATCAACATCCACTTCTGGCATGAAGACAAAATCTTAAAGCTGGAAGCCGCATCTTACTCGGTGATGGTAATAAATCGGAACTGGATGACGACGAGGTGTTTGAGGAACGGACTGAAAATTGGAAGAAAAAAGTATTCGCCATTCCGGGAGTTGAAGTGGGTTCGGTAATTGAGTATCAATATAAGTTATATTCTAAGTACATCCACCGGCTGGAACCGTGGTATTTTCAATCCAAAATATTTACCAGATTGAGTGAACTCACGGTGTATTTACCGCCTGGCTTTCAATACAGTGTGCTGGAGAAAAATTTGACCAATTACAACATTGAAAAAACCCAGAAAAAGGTTTTTAATCCATATGACCATCGTAAAAAAGTCTTAAGATTGTATGGCGAGCCAAAGACCTGCCCGGTATTAAAGATGAACCGCGTATGACAGCCAAACAGGATTATTATGCCCAAGTTCTGTTTCAGCTTATGGGTTACAAGGACCAATACACTAACCTGACCTTCGCCAAACAATGGGATGATGTTGCCGAAAGAATCTGGAACACCTATAAAGATTACATCTCCCAGGATGGTACAACGGAAGCCTTGGCCGCAGAACAGACCACTGACGCAGCTTCCGATGAGGCCAAAGCCCGGGCACTGTATGATTATGTGCGCCGCACCATTAAAACAACCGGGCATGTCGGTTTAGTAAGTGATGATTTACCAAAACCGGAGGATGTCCTGGAACAAAAAGAAGGCAGTGCGGTTGCTAAAAATTTGTTGCTGATTAACTTATTAAATCAGGCCGGTGTGGATGCCTATCCAATGCTCATCAGAACCCGCTCCAATGGAAAAATTAACATTGATTGGGTGCAAACCCAGCAATTTAACCGCTTAATAACCGTGGTAAAGCTGAGTGATCGGCGGTGGTTCCTGAACCCCGGATCACCGTATTGTCCTTTTGGCCAGCTTACACCAGCCTATAATGTGGACAATGGGTTGTTAATCAAGGAATCCGCCGGCAAAATCATCAATATCAAAACACCGGATATGAAAAACAAAATTGCAATCGAAACCGATGCCCAGCTCCGGAACGACGGCGGTATTGTTTGTCAATCCACCATCGAATTTATCGGCATGCATGCCGTTGAAGAAAGAAGTCGCATGCATAATGGGGATATCCTAGCTTATCTAGAGGATCATCTGCAGGAGGTATCCGAAAATGTGACGATCGATTCGTTTCACATCAGCCAAATGGATTCAATCCATAAACCACTGGTGGTGCAAGTGCAATATCAAATTCCTGATATTGTCGAACAAACAGGTCCGGTAGCTTTTTTTGAAGCGCCATTGTTACTCAAAATGAGCAAAAATCCTTTTGTGCGCGAAAAACGAAAATTTGCCGTCGATTATGAATTTGCACGTTCTTCTTCGGAAGTAATTAATATAACCCTTCCCGATGCCATGTCCTTGAGTGAAAAACCGACCAAAAGTATTGCCCGCATGAAAGATTTAAGGTTTGTCAAAATATATTTTATCAGTGATAATGAAATTGAAGTCCGGCGCACCTTTCGTTTAGGCCGCACTCGCTTTCTGCCCGCCCATTACAGCAAATTACGCCAAACCTTTGAAAAAATCGTGCAATCGGATCAGGACAAAATAGTCTTAAGTAACCTGTAATGGGGTTTATAATGAAACGGATCGTATGGATTGTCATAATACTGGGCGTTAGTCTGGGCCATACCTGGGGCACAGGCATATTAACAGACGCTGAAATGGATTCCATCGTGGACAAGGCCAATGCCTTTATCATTGAGCACTCGTATACATTTCATATCCATAACCCCACTAACGCCAAGCTGAACGTAGAAATCCGCATGCAAATCAATTCCGAAAAGGCCAAAAATACGGACGCACACTGCTGACCGAAACGGAATTTTACCAGGTGGATAATATCGAAACCGAAATTTACGACTTAGAGGGTAGGCATATCAAAGAGCTGGATGATGATGATATTGAGGAATCAACTATTTCTCCGGGATTTATTCTCTATCAAAAGAATAAACATCTATGGATTGACCTCAAGCATCACCAATATCCCTATATTTTAAGCATTCGTTATGAAATGCACTTTGAATCTATCTTCTTCTGGCCATCCTGGCGACCACAGCCCACTATTCCTGTGCAATACTCCCAATATAAACTGATACAAGATGATCCTTTACCCTTTCATTATCATACCATCAGCGACACGATTACACCTGAAAGATCCGTAGAGGATGGTGATTCCGTGTATGTATGGGCTCGCCATAATATCCCGGCTAAAGAAAAAGAGGATTTTATACCACCGGAAAACCGCTTGCAACAAGCTGTGATTTTTGCCCCGGGAAAGTTCGAATTAGGGGATTCCCATGGCAATTTTGCCGATTGGGATGCCTTTGGTGCCTGGTATCGCCAGTTAACCTGGGAAAAATATCATTTACCCCAGGCATTGAAAAACAAAATTCACCAGCTTATCCGGCAAGAGGATAATCCCTATGGTGTGGCTTCAGCATTGTATCGCTTCCTTCAGCAAAACACCCGTTATGTGGCTATTTATCTGGATATCGGGGGCTGGGAACCTCATGATGCCGGGACGGTGTATAGAAACCGCTACGGGGACTGCAAAGATCTGACCACCTTAATGATAGCGATGCTCCGTTATGCCGATATTCAGGCTTATCCCGCGCTGGTGCAAACCCGTGATCAGGGTGTGGTTTATCCCGATTTTGTGGCCAATCAGTTTAACCATGTCATTGCTTTTGTCCCTTTGCCCGAAGACACCTTATGGCTTGAATGTACGGCAGATTTCATTGATATAACCGACATGCCCGCGTCCATTGAAGACGCCAATGTGCTGGTAGTCAAGAACCGTTCCGATGAAATTATCCGTACGCCCCAAGCCCCTATGGATGCCAATACATGGTCTTCCCATTCGACGTTGAAATATAAAGCTCCAGGTAGTCTATCCATCGCAAGCCGGATCACCTGTAAGGGTAAACAAAAGCACGGTTTTAAATCTCTTTTTGCCCGGGTCACCCCAACCAATGAGAAAATACTTCTACAAAAGATTTTCGGAAAATATTTACCTAATTTTACCCTTGCGGACTACGACTACAGAGAGGAGGGACAACCAAATCAACGCTATGTGATCGAAATTGATGGTCTTTATAAAAACGCCGTCACCCATACGGTCAAACGTATTTTCATTAATCCCAACATTCTTAACCGTAAAACCATGGATCATTTTCCCGATGATGAAAACCGGCAATTTGCCGTACATATTGATTATCCTTACCGGGCTATTGATACGCTGGACATTGCACTACCCTATGGCTATACCCTAGAAAGCGCTCCCGAACCGCTGTCTTTGGATTTCTCTTTTGCCCATTATAAAACAAGTTATTCTTTTGAGGATAGAAAACTGCATTGTATCCGAGATTTTGCTTATAAGAAGAATCACATTGAACAGGATCATTATCGGACTTTGCAAAAGTTCCTTCGCAAAGTTATAAAAAACGATGACACCTATTTTATTTTTAAGCAATAGATCCGAACAAGGTACTGCGTATTTTCGGTCAGCACATCAATGACAGGTAAAATCTTTGCGGATCGGTAAATTGATGGTGAAAGTGGTACCCACATCCACCTCGGAGTCCACATCGAGCGTGCCTTTATGTTCCGTGACGATTTTTTTGGTCACGGGCAGGCCCAGCCCTGTCCCTTTGGAGCCTTTGGTGGAAAAGAATACATCAAAAATATGTTCCAGATTTTCTTCCGTGATACCCGTACCGGTATCTTTGACGATAATCTGAAAATTATCCGGATTGACTTTTCGGGTAATCAGAGTCACTGTCCCGCCACCCTCTCTCTGACAAGCATAAATAGCATTGGATGTTAAATTGAGAATGCACCGGTAAATGCCTTTAGGGTCTATACATACCTGTGTGATTTCGTCATCCAGTTGCATTTTTAGCTTGACTCCTTCTGCCGCTGCATTTTTATACATCAACTCCACCAGGTCTTTGCAGATTTTGTTCAAATCCGACGGTTCGTATTGTGGTTTGCCCGGACGCGAGAAAAGCAAAATTTCCAGAACCAGATCCCGCAAACGGTTCGAATTGCGTTTTAAAATATCCCATCCCTTATTCACATTATTCATGTCTTTTTTAAATACTCCCCGTTCCACAATAAAGGTAGCCCCGTCCATATTATTCAGTATGTTCTTCAGGCCGTGGGCGGAATTGAGAATCCCCTGCCCCAGGTCGGATAATTGACCCAGATTCATATTTTCTTCAAACAGCTTTTGATTGTCAATCTGCAAGGCAGTCTGGCTTGTAATAAATTTAAGAAGTTCTTCATCTTTTTTGCCAAACCGGTGGGTTTTCTGTTTATTGGCGGCTAAAATGATCCCCATCAACTCATTGCGGCTGTACATGGGAACCGCAAGCAGGGAATGGAATGTGATTCCGTGGGGCTTATCAACACGGGGATTAAAACGGGAATCCTTTTCGGGATGGACAAGATTCACCATCTGACGTTCCTTGACACACCACCCGATAATACCTTCTCCTATATGTACCCTGCGAAAATCCTCCTTGTCATCACCACAGGATTCTCCCAATTGGTTATCGTTTCCAGAGATATGCGTGTAATACAATTCGGAGGTCATTTTATCATACAGAGCAATCAGAACATACTGGGCAGACAGTAAACGGCAAACAATAGTACTGATCTCTTTAAAAAATTCGGACGTATCGGATGAAATTGCAGTCAGTTTCTCGAATCGGGACAGTATTTCAAGAGAGATTTTCATTAACTCAGGCGAAAGCTTCTTTGACAGCGTTTTGCAGCTTTTCCGGATCAAGTGGCTTTTCAATATATTCCAGCGGTTCCTGGCCCATATACTCTTTCATATCCTTTTTGAAAAATTGGATGCCGGTTTTATTGGCCACACCGGTTAGCATGATAATGGGGATATTTTTTGATGATTCGTTTTTTCGTATTTCATAAAAAACCTGAAAACCATCCTGTCCCGGCAGCATAACATCCAAAATAATCAATTGCGGTTTGTGCTCGGCAACTTTTTTGATGCCCTCTTCTCCGTCATATGCCGGTATAATCTCAAAATCATCCACTTCATCCAAAACCGCTTTGACAAATTCAATGGCATCCGGTTCGTCATCGACCACCAATACTTTTTTGTTGGCCATAATTTCACCTCATAATTTAATGAATACTTACATACATACTCCGTGTAGGCACTTTGCGCCCATTTTTGAATAAATATAAATACTTTTATATGCATAAAAAAGAAATTTCTGAAAAATTTGTAACCGGAACAGGTAGCGGGGTGAATTAAACCATCGCCTCACCATAAACCACGGGTAGGTAATATGATTACGTAGGGTATTCAATAAGCATGGTTGACACCGTAAATCTGGTTTATTTGTAAGAGGTACCAATCTAAGATTAACGATTGGTTCCAAAAAATAAATGAATTATGCGGACTTAATGTAGCTGCAATTTTTGAATTTTTCCGGATTCATTTTTGGGCAAAGAATCGCGGATTTCAATGGATTTTGGTAATTTAAACGTCGCTAAGCGTTGTTTCAGAAAAAGAGCGATTTCTTCCCGTTTGGCCTCCGTAACCTGAGTGCCGTCTTTAAAAACCACAAACGCTTTGGGGGCTTCACCCAGTATCTCATCCTCCACGCCAATGACCGCGGCATCGGCCACATCATCATGTTCATACAATACATCCTCGATTTCTTTAGCGCTGGCCCGCCGACCGCCTATCTTTATCATATCCTTACTGCGGCCCACCACAAACAAAAACCCTTCATCATCGATCACACCGATATCACCGGTGTAATACAATCCTTTTTTTAAAACTTTGGCTGTTTCCTCGGGATGGTTCCAGTAGCCGGACATCAAGTTGGCGCCCCGGGCTACAATTTCCCCCTGCTGGCCAACACCTAAGGGGTGGCCCTGTTCATCGGCGACAAATAAATCCACATTGGGGATGGCTTTACCAATCGACCCCCATTTTCGGGGCAGTTCTTCGGGATCCAGGTAGGATAAACGGGCCGAGGCTTCCGTTGCTCCGTACATAATGAAAAGTTTGGCCGGCGCAAACACTTCAGCCGTTTCCTTTTGCACTGCCGGGGCCATGGCTCCTCCGGCCTGGGTGACATAGCGCAGGGAATCGAATTGATAAGAGCGCACCTTGGAACGGTTTAATAATATGGAAAAGGTGGATGGCACACCTGAAAAACCGGTAGCTTTTTGGGTTTGCATGGTGTCCAGAACCACGTTGGGATAAATAAAGCGATTATCAACCACCACTGACCCACCAACAAAAAAGTGGGTGTTGAGTAAAGACTTTCCGTAGATGTAATAAAACGGCAAAATCACCATCACCCGGTCTTCGGGCGTTAAGCGGAGATAATCCACAATGGAACGGGTATTGGTTACGATATTTAAGTGCGACAGAGTAGCGCCTCTTGGCTTGCCTGTACTACCGGATGTGTATACAATAGAGGCCACATCAATATCGATGAGTCTGCATTGGGGAGAGGATGTGCTGTAACTATCCATGGCCGAGGGCAATACCGTAAGGGGATTATCATTCTTTTCAATGCTCACATTATTATTGGAATCCCAAATAATAAAATGTTGAACCACTCTTTCCGGTTCGTAGAGCGTTTTGATTTTTTTATAAAGTCGTTTACTGCTTACCAGGTATTGTACGTTGCAATCCTGCAGAATATATCGAACATTGGCAGCCGTCAGCTCCGTATTTAATGCCACGGTAATGCCCCCCACCTTCAGCACGGCGTAATAGGTAATTACGTATTCCACAGAATTTTCGATGTAGAAAGCCACTCGTTCGCCCTTCTGCACCCCGGCATCGGCAAGCAGATGAGCCAGCTGATTTGATTTTTCATCAATGTAAGCATACGTATACCAGTGATTGGCCACAAAAAAAGCATTTTTTTCGGGAAACTTGTCCGTACTGTCTTGTAGAAAGTGATGTACTAATTTGCTATGCGACATGAAAGGGCTCCATCATTCGGTCAGGCTTTAACTCATTTTAATCGATCACTGCCATTGTCGACCATAATTTAATTAATTTTAGCTCAGTTTAATCCATACTAAAAAAGAATTTCGATTGGTTGTAACTGCGCTATTAATATTTTCTATAATGCAGGGCTATGTTTTCGTAAAATAACTTATAGTTCCTGAGGCTTATAGATGAGTGCTGTAATCATTCCTATGATAATCAATTTAATGAAACCAAAAACAATCCATTGCAGGGTTAAAACAAAGGTTACCTCATAAACCGAGTACTGGGCCAGCATTCCCGGAATAATAACAAAACCACTCATAAGCAGGCCATAACGTATGCCCTCCATCAGGCCTTTTCCTTCATATCCTTTTGCAAAGATGACAACAAAAAAAAGAGCAAAAATAATATCACCGATATACATAACCCACATTTTACTCTGCATGTCCGTACGCCATGTATCCGCCATTGTTTGATAGGCCCCGGATAAAATGACTCCATGCACGATAAAATTGATAACTTCATAAACAATATACACGATAATGGTTGCCATTAAAATACGTTTCCAATTCATAACACCTCCTTAGATGGATTTGACACGAACTTAATTGAGAACTCTAATTACCAAAATTTAATCGACTTCCGTAGAAGAAATCAAGAGTATTTAATCCCTAACGTCTGAACTCATCCAGATTTTTATTGATCGGGAACCGCATTGTTATTTATATGTAAAAAAAATGGTCGAGATTTATAATTGCGGGATGAAGGAGGTATATTATTTTATACGGTAATGCGCTTGACGACCGGTTGTCGATTTGCTTGTTAAAACCATTCTCCGCTTATTGAGAAGCTGTGGAAGGTTACATATGGAACAATCCACATACCAAAATTTAAATCTAAATGATGAGGTTAAAGAGCCGTATTATTCAATTATTCAAAAAACAGTTGAAAAACGTTTGAAGAACGATTAACATTTAGGAAAATGTTATTTTGTTTTACATTCAAAGGGAGGCACCAAAATGGTATTCAGTATTAAGAATACGGAAGGTTTTGAAATATTAGCCAAGGATGGCTCCATTGGCCGGGTCCATGAGTATTTTTTCGATGATCAAAAATGGATTATTCGCTATCTTATAGTGGATACCGGTTTGTGGTTAGAGGACCGGCGGGTCTTGCTATCTCCCAAAGATTTTGAAAAACCGAACTGTGATGAAGAAGTTTTTCCAGTGAATTTAAGCAAAAAACAAATCGAAGAGAGCCCCAGAATCGAACATCATATGCCGGTTTCGCGACAGAAAGAACTGGAACTTATTGAACATTATGACTGGCATGATTTCTGGCCGGCTTTGGGATTGCACATGCCCGAAACTGCACTGGTTATCTCCAGGGAAATGACCGAGAAACGCGTTTTTGAAGGCGAGGAAGACCGGAAAACTCATGACGATCCACACCTGCGCAGCACCAGAGAAGTGCTCGGATATCATATTCATGCAACCGACGGGACATTTGGCCATGTGGCTGATTTTTTGGTAAACGACGACAACTGGAAGTTGAAATATCTGGTTATCGATACGGTAAATTGGGTGCCCTGGTCCAAAAAAGTACTCATCTCGCCCAAATGGCTTACGGACATTAACTGGGCCGACCGGGAAGTTAAAGTCAATTTAACCAAGCAAAAGATAAAAGACAGTCCGGAATATCACGCTCCGGATTACGTTACTAAAGAGTTTGAGGATCGTTTAATCGAACATTTTAAATTCCCCCGCGATTTGATTTGATCTATGCATTCTAAATTAGCTAAAAAACGTAAAAAATGGATTAAAAAGTTAAAGCGAACCACACGACGATACCGTCCGGACAAGTGGCTATCTTCATTGCAAAACAGCTTTTTGCGGTTGACGGGATGGCACAGCCGGATAAAGCGCGATGCTTACTTAAAAAAACTAAAGGCCGGCGATATTATTTTAGCAAAGCCCCTGACAAGACAGTTATCATTATATGCGTTGTTGTATCGAATCGTTCTCCATGCCAATCATATCCATTCCATGCTTTACCTGGGTGAGGGTAAAATTTTACACACGACGGCGGCCAGTGGAGTTGTAATTGCCAAAGTACCCAAAAAAATATACCGATCCGACCGCTACACCATTATGCGTCAACTTTCACTCAATGATGATGAGCGCCGGTCTATTGCCAGGGAGGCTTTAGACTGGCAGGATTATAAGCTGGATTTTGGCGGATTGCTGAGTAATGTACCGGCCAAGTATTTCAACATGAAAAAACCACCTGTCACCAGTAGCAATGGACGCATCTGGTGCAGTAAATTGATCAACCAGATTTATGAGGATGTGTTGAATATTCGGTTGGTAAAAACCCAACAGGTGCCAACCATTACCTCTGAAGATCTGTGGCACAGTCCCGTTTTAACCGACATCCGGACCATTGCATAAATGACAAGGATTTTTTTCCAACAATAAACGAATGAGGCGAGTATTATGAGTTTAACGTTTATTCCTTCGGGAAAAGTAGATATACCCGAACTCCCTTTTAAAGATAACATTAATCTAAAAGCCACGGAAACGGCCCTGATTATCGTTGATATGCAAAATGATTTCGTTAAACCGGAGGGCAGTTTACAGGTTGATGCGGCCGGAGAAACCATAACGAATATACAGTCCTTGTTAAGGATGGCCCGCCAATCCGGTACCTATGTTGCTTATACCCAGGACACGGCTTATTCCGATGACAAAGAGTTTGCCATCTGGCCTGAACATTGTTTGATAAACAGCTGGGGCTGGGAGATCATTGATGAATTAAAACCTCAGGGCGAAGAATTAATCTGTCGCAAAAATCGATACGACGGTTTTTACGGAACCTGGCTGGAGCATTTCCTCAGTTATGTATGGAACGTACAGAACGTGATCATTGTGGGCACGGTTTCCAACATCTGTGTCTTGCATACGGCGGCTTCCGCGGCTTTGCGATGGTTTAACGTAGTGATGCCGGCTGACGGAATTTCGGCACTAACCGATTTTGACCAGGCCTTAACCCTGCACCAGGTATCCTCGTTGTACGCCGGCCAACTTGTAAAAACCGTTAAAGACATCAGGCTTTCCTGATGTCTTTATTATCCCTACCCGTTTAACTGCGTGCCTTAAAACTTGATTACAGCCTTAGCATAACCGAGGGGCTATTCAAACTACGCCTGCAGAAACGTTTTATAATTTAGCCTTTATCCTATAAATATTTTATAAAAAATATTTTTTTCTCTTGACAATTTGAATAGTTTGTTATATTTTTCACATTCGTAAGAGTAAACATTTTTCAAAAGGAAAAAGCACGGATGACCTCCGGTACCTTACGCCACTTAATTGAACAACGCTTACTGCGAAACGCTTCTTTCGAGTCTCTCATCTCCAACAGCAACCTGAAACAAACGATTCATCTGCACCTGCTGTGGTACAGACAACAACAACCGAATCTTAATTTCGATTCCTAGCCCGGCTGAATACTCCGGCAGATTTGCCGTCCGCTCTGGCTTAATGGATTAAGCCCTTTTGAAACTTAACAAGTGAATTTTTACACTAATTCATACGACTCATTTTGAATAAGGAGGGCTGGCATTGATCATTAAAAAAGAGGACCTCTTTAATTTCTTTGCAACCTTAACCGAAACCCACGCAAACCCGCCCCAGGAAATTATTATCCCCGCTCATTCCCAATGGCGCACGGATGATCAGCGTAATTTCAAAATCTTCAAACCAACCGGCGCAGATGACAACTTCACCCTTGATGGTTACCGGCCGATATTTCCCTTAAAAAACCTGTTTTATATAACGCGGGAGGCCTTGTCTACTAAGACTTACGAGGGACCCGAACGCATTATTGCCGGGGTAAAGGCATGCGACCTGAAGGCATTGCAACTTCTGGATAAAGCGTTGATAAATGAAGATTTTGTTGATCCTTCATATAAGTTCTGGAGGCAAAAAACAATCCTTATTGCTTCGGATTGTACAGAGGTGGGTAATACCTGTCACTGTATTTTAGTGGATGGCAAACCTTATGCAGAACAAGGTTATGATATCAATCTCAGTCCACTGCAGGATGACACTTATTTGGTACACATCGGCTCGGACAAGGGGCAGGCTCTGGTGGATCATTTCCGGAAAAGTTATGAAGTACGGGACAATAGTGATGAAACCCAAAATCAGGTGGACCAGAATCGTCAACAAATTATTGAACAACTGCAGGAGCAGAACCGGCAATATGATCGAACAAAAACCTATGATACCTTAAAAGCCGCCCGGATGGATGTATGGAAACAATCCTCAGCAGAATGCATCGGATGCGGAGCCTGCACCAACATTTGTCCCACCTGCTATTGTTTGATTTTAAACGATGAAAGTACAGATGCGGCCATGTTTAAAAAAGTACGTTCTCTGGATTCCTGTCAGTTACACGGTTATGCCCGTGTTGCCGGCGGGGCATCACCTCGCCCCAAAATGGAAGATCGGTTCCGGCACCGCTACTTGTGCAAATTTCTGTATATGCAGAGCAACTTTGATATGCTGGGCTGTACGGGCTGCGGCCGATGTTCCGATGCCTGCGCTGCGGAAATCGAATTTAGAGAGGCCACCCAAAAGGCCCTGTTCAATGAAAATAAACCCATAGAATCGAATTAGGGAGAGACGGAAGATGCAAAACATGTACGAAGTCATCCCGGCCACTATTTACGAAACCGTTAAGGAATCCCCCTTAATCAAAACCCTGCGCCTGCAACCCGAAAAACCCGTACCCTTTAAAACCGGCCAGTTTATTGAACTAACGCTCCCGGGTATTGGTGAAGCACCCTTCACACCGTCTTCATCACATTTTATTGCGGACAATATGGATGTAACCATTATGAAGACCGGCTATGTCACCGAACACATCCACGGAGCTAAAGCCGGTGATACGGTGGGATTGCGCGGTCCGTTTGGTTCCCATTACCCCCTCCATCAATTTGAAGGCAAGGATCTATTGATTTTGGGCGGCGGATGCGGTTTGGCACCGTTACGTTCCCTCTTCCTTACCTTGCTGGATGAATCCGATAAATATAATTCCATTACTTTTCTGGCAGGGGCCAAAACACCCAAAGATTGCATTTACAAGGATGAGGCCACGCAATGGCGTAAACACGATAATGTACAATTTATTCGGTCGGTCGATGAGATACCACCCGGACAGGAATGGGACGAAGACGTTTGCCTGGTAACCAAATTACTGGATAAGGTGGACATTGAACCCACCGATAATCCGGCTATTGTATGCGGTCCGCCGGTAATGATGAAGTTCGGTACTCTGGATTTGCTTAAATGCGGTTACAAAGAACATAATATCTATCTGTCCATGGAAAAGAAAATGTATTGCGGTTGCGGCGAGTGCCGGCATTGTGTGATGGGTCCTTACTTCGCCTGTAAGGACGGACCGGTATTTACTTACGACCAGATTAAAAACGAGGAGGCCATATGGGATTAAAACGCTTATTCATTGATATTCCGGCCCTTCTCGAAAGCCGGGTAAACCCCGAAAGCATTGAATGTGAATACATGTTTCACCGGGAAAACAAGGGTGCCTTTTCTCTTTTGGAAATTGCCCAGTTTGCCGCCTACTGCAGGCAATGCCCCGATGCTTTCTGCGTAACGGCCTGTCCCAAAGACGCGCTGGAACATCAGGATGATGGTACCATCAAACGCTACAATATGCGCTGTGTAGGTTGTAAAAGCTGCATAATGGCCTGCCCTTTCGGCACCATATTCCCGGAAGTGATTAATTACATTTCGGCCAAATGCGATTATTGTCTGAACCAGCTTAACCACAATCCGGATTATGTTCCTCTGTGTGTCAAAACCGCGCCCGACAACACGATTCAGATGATCTACATATCTGAGGAAGACCCGCAAAATCATATCTATTTTTACGGTGAACATCTGGCTGTAAAAAATTACAGCTGGCGTCAGAAGGAGGCAAAGGTATGATTGCAGAATATCTGTTTTTCATTTTGATTTTCCCCGGTTTACTGTTTACAGCTGTACTAGGGCTGATTGTGGGCTGGGTTGACCGCAAAGTTTCCGCTCGTTTTCAGTTCCGCGTGGGACCGCCGTTTTTTCAGAATTTTAATGATTTTTTCAAACTACTGGGCAAGGAAACGATTATCGTCAAAGACAGCATTCATTACATGTTCATTACCGCGCCCCTGATCGCTTTTGGCATGCTAGTGATTGTGTCGGTGATGGTGGGTACAGCCCTCTTTTACAATCAGGGATTCGGTGGCGATATTATCGTAATTATGTATCTTTTAATGGTCTATTCGGTAATGGTCATCTTTGGCGGAGCCTCCAGCGGTAACGTGTATTCCAGTATCGGCGCCGGTCGGGAAATTAAACTTCTTTTAGGCGATGAACTGGTTTTTATCCTGATAACACTGGTACCCATTATTCAATCGGGTTATCAGCTGCAGCTCACCGAAATTCTGCAATTCCAGTTTATGAACGGGGCGGTTATTGCATCGCTTTCCGGCTTTATCGCCTTTGTTTTGGGCCTTATTGCTATCCAGGCAAAAATGACCTTACCGCCCTTTCATATTCCGGAAGCGGAAACCGAGCTGGTGGAAGGTCCTTTGATGGAATACAGCGGTGGTTTATTAGCTTTTTGGAAGCTCAATCACTTTATGATGTATGTGGTTTTTCCACTGCTGCTCATTCTGCTTTTTCTGGGCGGATTTCATTTGCAGGGACTGGGTATCTTGTGGGCCGTATTAAAATATCTGCTCATTGTTGTTCTGATTATCATAATCAAAAACACCAATCCCCGCGTGCGCATCGACAGCGCTCTTAATTTTTTCTGGAAATATGCCACACCATTGGCTTTTGTGGCAGTCATTCTTGCCGTATTAGGAGTGTAATATGAGTTGGTATAATAAACGATTAGCCAAATCCATCTGGGTGTTTCATGTCAGTGCCTCTCCCTGTAATAACTGCGATATTGAAATACTCGATTTATTAACCCCGAAATATGATGTGGAACGGTTTGGTATCAAACTGGTAGGTTCTGTGCGCCATGCCGATGCCATCTTACTATCCGGCATTATCAACGACAAGGTTTCCCCCAAAGTGGCCCGCATCTATCAACAAGCCCCGAAACCGGTTTATGTCATCGGTTTCGGTACCTGCCCGGCCACCGGCTGTTGCTTTAAGCAAACCCACAATAAGGATTATGAGCAAGGCCATCCCATTCCCATTGATCTGTACATTCCGGGGTGTCCGCCCAAGCCGGAAGCTATGATAGCCGGTGTGGCCAAGCTGATGGAGGTGCTGAATGCATAATATTAAAGAAACTTTTATTCAGAACATGGGCGATAAAATCCATGATTCGATCGATAAAAAACTACGGTTGTATTTTGAAGTGGACAATCAGAATCTGCACGAAGTGGTCGATTATCTTTTCAAGGAACTGGGCTGCCGCTTATCCACAGCCACCGCAATGGAAGTATACAGGGGTCTGGAGGTTCTGTACCATTTCTCCCATGACGACAGCGGGCAGTATTTTTGTCCCCGTGTGGTAATGACCAATAAAGACAATCCCGCCATGCCGTCCATCGCCCCTCTGGTCAAAGGAGCCGAATGGATCGAACGGGAAATGGCCGAATACTGGGGTATTACCTTTGAAGGGCATCCCCGCCCCGAACCCCTGCTAACCAAAGAACACCCCAAAGGCGAAGGCTTGGATCAACCTTTTAGAATCAGGAGGATGTCATGAGTCGAAATGTTGTTCCTGTCGGTCCCTATCATCCTCTGCTGGAAGAGGCCGAATATTTTACCCTTACCGTTGACGGTGAAACGGTAACGGATATCGATCTGGATATTGGCTGGATGCACCGCGGCCATGAGCTGATCTCAGAGCGCAAAAGCTTCACCCAATCCATCTATCTGGTGGAACGTATTTGCGGTATCTGTTCAACTTCCCACCCTCTGGCCTGTGTCCATGCCATCGAAGATGTCGATAATATCGAAATCCCCGAACGGGCTGCCTATATTCGCACCTTAATCGGCGAACTGGAGCGTATCCACAGCCATTTGCTATGGCTGGGCCTGGCCGGGCATTTTATCGGTTACGACACCCTGTGGATGTGGGCCTGGAAATACCGCGAACCGGTTCTGCAGATGATTGAAATTATTTCCGGAAACCGCAACCATTACGGTATGATGCGCGTGGGCGGCGTAGCCAAGGACGTGGATCCGGCTTCCGTACCTGAGTTGCGCAAACAACTGGATACCATTGACAGCAAAATGGATATGATTGCCAAAGCCGCCAAAGATGACCCCGTCTTAAAATCGCGTTTGAAAGGTGTGGGCGTTTTAACCAAACAGGACGCCATCGATTTTTGCGCCGTAGGACCCACCTCCCGGGCCTCCGGAGTACGCGGCGATGTCCGCAAAGACGAACCCAACGATGCCTATGGTCTGGTTGATTTTGATGAAATTGTTACCGAAAACGGCGATGTGTACGATAAACTGGTCGTCCGTGTTTTGGAGACCATCGAGTCCACCCGCATTTGCCGGCAATGTCTGGATAAATTGGAAAACATCAACGGGCCGGTATTGAATAATGTGAAAGAGATCGGTATCGGGGAAGGTATTGGACGTTATGAAGCCCCGCGGGGTGAAGTGTTCCATTATGTGCGCACCGACGGCACCAATCGCCCCATACGTCACAAAGTGCGGGCCCCGAGTTATGTGAACATCCCCACGTTTGAGGCATCCTGTAAAGGCATACCCATCGCCGACGCCCTGATCACTCTGGCTTCTGTCGATCCCTGTTATTGTTGTACGGAACGGTCTATTAAGATAAATCATGCCGGGGGCGATTCCCCTGGCATCAATCTGCTGCAGCTATCCAGGGCAAAAACCGAACGCATAAGGAGGACTATCCATGGCTGATAATCTGTACCTACTCATTATTCTTGTTCCCTTCTTCATTGCATTGGTTAATCTGATCCTGCCGGTTAACATCCGTAAAATTTTGACGTTTTTAGCCTTGCTGTATGGTTTGTACCTCAGCTACCAGCTTTATGTCGTGCAACCGGCCACGGAAAATTTTTACTTTGAACCGGTTTTTGCTGCTGATCAGTTGTCCATCTTCACCCTGATTTTTATTCAGATACTCAGTGTGATCATCCTGATCTTTTCCCTTAAGGGGCTGGAAAAGCAAATCGAACGGGCCTTTTTTGTTCTGTATCCCATGACGGTTGCTTTTTGCAACGGCGTGGTCATTAGTGAAAACATGATAGTTTTTCTGGCCTTTTGGGGAATGTCCGGCATCACGCTGTACTTGTTCGCCCTGCTGGGCCGCACTGCCGACACCCCACAAACCGCCAAAAAAACCTTTATCATTGTTGGCGGCAGCGATGCTTTCCTGCTAATGGGATTTGTTTTGATGGGTTTCATCCATGCCGGAAACGAATGGTCTCTGTCTGCTATACATATTTCACTGAACAGCGGCTGGGCTATTGTGGCCTTTATCTTTGTTCTGATGGCCGCATTTGCCAAGGCCGGCGGTTTTCCCATGCATACATGGGTGCCGCAATTTTCCAAGGACGCTCCCGTAGAAAGTGCTGCTTTTCTGCCGGCCTCTCTGGATAAACTGCTGGGGATTTACCTGCTGGCCCGGATGGTTACCACTCTCTTTTCCATTGATTTACTGGTCAATATGATTATTGTCACCCTGGGTGCGCTGACCGTTATCACCGCGGTCATGATGGCCATGATCCAGCATAATGGCCGTAAATTACTGGGTTACCACGCGGTCAGTCAGGTGGGCTACATGATCATGGGAGTAGGCAGCGGCAGTGTTCTGGCTTTTGCCGGCGGCCTTTTTCATATGATCAACCATACCATTTATAAATCTAATTTATTTTTGACTTTAGGCTCGGTTGAAAAAAAGACGCAGTCCAACAATCTTGATGATCTGGGGGGACTGGGCCGGGTTATGCCGATCACATTTATAATGGCGCTAATCGGTGCTTTATCCATTTCCGGTATTCCTCCGTTTAACGGCTTCTTCTCCAAATGGATGATTTATCAGGGATTACTGCAAAAAACCGCTGAACTGACCGCCGGTTATCAAATCTGGATGCTGGTTTGCCTGATACTGGCCATCTTCGGCAGCGCATTAACGCTGGCCAGCTTTATGAAATTCATTCACGCCGTATTCCTGGGACAACTTCCGGAAAACCTGAAAACGGTAAAAGAAACCGTGTTCAATCACTGGCTGGCTACAGGTCTGCTTTCTCTGTTGTGCATTGTTTTCGGTATTTTCGCTGTACAGATTCCTCTGCGCCTCTTTATCGCACCGATTGTTGCTGAACAGGGATGGGCTGTGCTCGGCTTTCCCGGTCTTTATAAACCGCTATTAATCGTTTTACTCTTTTTGGTCATTTTCCTTATCGGATGGCTGGTGTTTATGCTGACCAGGAATATCCGATACGATGATGTGTATCTCGGAGGCATGAGTCCATCGGAAAAGTTTCGGGTGCTGGGAACGGAATTTTACAACGAAGTGCGCAGCATGCAGCCGTTCAAGGCCCTGTACGATGCAGCGGAAAAACGTTTTTTTGATGTATACGAACTCGGAAAAAACCTAACGTTTGCCCTGTCAGGATTGTTGCAAAAATTGCATCCCGGGCAGTTACAATTGTATCTGCTCTATATCCTGATCGGCACGCTCATTTTCATTTGGGTAATATAAATCAGAAACTCAGGAGATTAAAATGCCCACGGAAACCTGGTTAATTTTCATATTAATTTTCATGATCCTCGGCTCCATAACCGCCCTGGAATTAAAGGATATTTTATCCTCCATTATTTCGATCGGTATCGTGGGGCTGGGGGTGTCGGTAGCCTTTTTATTTATGCAGGCCCCCGATCTGGCCATTGTGCAGTTTCTGTTCGAAATATTTGCAATGATCATTCTCTTAAGGGCCTTTCTGAAAAAAGATTACCACCAGGAATCAACTTCGCGGTTGAACTGGTTACTGAGCGGAGTAACCATCATTGTGCTTATCGCCATCTTCCTGTTCAGTATTTCCGTTTTCAATGCCCTACCGCCATTTGGTCAGCCCTTATTAACAACCGCTGAACATTACATTGCGCACGGTGCTGCCGAAACCGGCGCCGCTAATCTCGTGGCATCGGTGATTCTCGATTACCGGGCTTATGATACGTTAGGTGAAATTACGGTACTGTTCACCGCTATTCTGGGCAGCCTGACGATTTTGCGCATCCAATCGCAACGAAAAAAAGAAGGAAGTGAATCATCATGAATGAGCAGCAAGGGATGACACTCATTGTAAAAACCATTACCCGGATCATTTTATGGATGATATTTCTCTACGGTATCTATATCATCCTGCACGGCCATTTAACACCGGGAGGCGGCTTTGGCGGAGGGGTCATCATCGCCCTCGGTTTTTTAAGCATCATGCTGGCCTATGGCCGTTCCGGAGTTGATGAATGGCTGAATATTAAATTTCTGCACGACCTGGAGACCTCTTCGGTGCTTCTTTTTCTGATTGTCGGTATTCTGGGCATTGCTCTGGGCGGAGCCTTTCTGGCCAATTTTATTAACCATGGATCGTTATTCCACTTGTTAAGCGCCGGTACAATCCCCGTGCTCAACATTCTGATCGGCATTAAAGTGGCTTTATCCCTCTTTTTGGTAGTTATTGTATTGGCGCACATGCATATCGGGGAAGGAGGCCAATCATGACCGTTTACTTACTGTGTTTTCTGTTGTTCCTGGTCGGTTTTTATGGCGTGCTCACCAAACGCGATCTGGTTAAAATAATTTTATCGCTGACCATTATGGGGTATGCGGTGAACCTGTTTCTCATCCTGTTTGCCTACCGTGATCAGGCCCTCTTTCCGATTTTGAAAGAAGGGGTCAACATGGAGGCCATGGTCGATCCGCTGCCGCAGGCGCTTGTACTGACCTCCATCGTTATCGAGCTGGGTACAACGGCTTTATTGGTGACCATAGCCTTAAAGCTGTTTCAAAAATACAAAACGTTTGATATCACCAAAATCAGGAGGCTATCCGGATGATTGTACCCTATTTTATCATCATACCGCTGCTGGCAGCCTTTCTAATAGTTCTGATCGGGGGCAAAAAGGATGACTGGGCGATTATCGTATCCCTGATTGCCGTGGTAGCTTTGCTGATTCTGTCAGCGTTTTCATTTTTTGCCATGCAGACCGAGACCATTACGTATCATCTCAGCGGATGGGATATTCCTTATGGAATCGTGTTGGTACAGGATGCCCTGGCCACCTTTATGTTGTTGATGGTCAGTATCATTGCCTGCACATCCATTTGCTTCTCCATTCATTATATCCGCCATTTATCTCAGGACTGGAAATATTATGCCCTGTTTATGTTGCTGCTGGTGGGCATGAATGGTGTTATCCTGACCGGTGACTTATTCAACCTGTTCGTATTTATGGAAATTGGCTTATTATCCGCTTTCGCCCTGGTGGCCTATGGCGGACGTGCCGAAGAATTTGAAGCCTCCTTTAAATACGCGGTTATGGGTACCATTTCATCCACTCTGGTCCTGCTCGGTATCGCGGTGATTTACAGCGCCACGTCCACCTTAACCATGGCTAAAATTGCCGAAATTCTACCGGCAAAGGATCCGGTGATCATGTTTTGGGCCGGGGCGCTTTTTCTGGTTGGGTTCGGTTTAAAGGCCGCGGTAATGCCCTTTCATGCCTGGCTGCCCGATGCCCATTCTTCGGCTCCGGCACCCATATCGTCAATGTTATCCGGCGTTCTGATTAAAGCCCTCGGGGTGTATGTACTTATTCGTATCTTTTTCAACATTCTGGGCGCACCGGAAATTTTTATGCAGATTTTCCTGGTCATCGGGACGATTTCCATCATGATCGGTGTGTTGCTGGCGATCGGCCAATGGGATTTTAAACGTTTGCTGGCCTACCACAGTATCAGCCAGATTGGCTATATCCTTCTAGGTATGGGCATTGCCACCCCTCTGGGTATTCTTGGGGCTGTGTTCCATCTGTTCAATCATGCTTTGTTTAAATCCTTATTGTTTTACAATGCCGGTTCGGTGGAAATGGCCATGGGTACGCGTGATTTGCGGCAAATGGGTAAACTGCATCGCCTGATGCCGGTTACTTCACAGTCTTCGATGATTGCATCGCTTTCCATTTCCGGCATTCCGCCGTTCAACGGGTTTTTCAGTAAACTGATTATCATCATAGCCGCCATCGAGGCCGGATTACCGATTTACGCATTACTGGCTATTATCGGCAGCCTGCTTACTCTGGCCTCGTTCACCAAAGTACAGCGATACGGTTTTCACGGCGAGCAGCTCATTGAATCCCTTAAAAACAAAGTGGGCCGGGGGATGAATTTGGCTATGGTGGTGCTGGCCCTGTTATGTGTTGTGACCAGTCT
>WJIP01000077.1 GCA_014730185.1 Caldithrix sp.
GATACATTCGGCATGACGGGCGTCGATGGTTCCGTTTTGCAACAGTGTATGCAAAGTGTTAAACACCTGCGGATAGAAGCGGTTGGCGTTTAACCCGCCCACATAAACCAATCGAAAGGCAGAGGCCTGCGGCGCTTCATCATCAAAATCGGAAGCGTCGAAACCGTTGGGGATAATGTGCATGCTATCGGCCTGGTTTCCGGCGATCAAACGGGCGAAAGGCGGACTTACGGTAATCGCTTTGGTACTGTCCCTTACAACCTTCTGCTCCAGCCGGCGGTCGATCCATTGAGACAGTCGGGAACGGCGGTTTTGATAATAATGGATATTGGTCCACGGGTCGCGGAAATCGGCTATCCAGGGAATATGGTATCGCTTCGATAATTTACGGGCAATCAAATGCACGGTGGGCGGCGGCGACGAGGAAAAGATGACGCTGGGCCGATGGTTTTTGATGATTTTCCGGGCGGCGTGCACGGCAAAAGGTTTCCAGCCCAGTTTGGCGTCGGGAATAAACAGGTTTAAGCGCAGCCAGAAGGCCAGCCGTTGTTTCCAACCCTGCTTATCTTTGGCCAGTACACCCACGGGTAACGCCGTATCCTTGCGGGCGCCGGTTAACCGGTTATACCACTGATCCGGTTCCGGATTGGCCGTGCGGTACACCACGCAATCATCGGGAACTTCGGTGGTCAGACTGTTATCGATGGCCGGGAACGCCCCGCGACTGACCGTTAGAATAATGGGCCGCCAACCCTGTTCAGGCAGATACCTTGCAAATTTTAAAACCCGTTGCACGCCCGGTCCGCCGGCCGGCGGCCAGTAATAGCTGATGATTAGTACATTCTTCATAGCCGGTTACAATACCATACGATCATTTTTTTAATCCGTGCAGCCATTTACGGATTCGCTCTCTGTAAGCGACCAAAAGCGAAACCAGAATCGTCACATACAGAATGGAAACCGAGGCATAGGACAATTTGAGGTTGTTGTAATAGGAATCCGGTTCGAAACGCATTTCCACCCGATGCTCGCCCGGGCGCATGATAACGGATTGCACGGCATGATCGGTCTTGTAAATATGCTCAACCGGTTTATCATCAATAAAAATTTTCCAGCCCGGCGGATAATATAATTCCGAAATAACAAACAGGGCCTGTTTATCCGTGTACACTTCAAATTTAAGATAGCCGGGTTCAAAGGTTTGCAGGCGGCTGAAGGTGCTGTCCGGCGCATGAATGTCCTGGTGCGGCTGTTGCTCCAGAATGGCCGTACGGGCGGCATCGAATTGCGGTTGATTGATCGTACGCAAGCGCTCGTATTGATCGGAAACCACCTGATAATCATCCACAAAGAAACCACGCTGCAGCCGCTCTTTATACAGATAGGTCCATAAATTGTTGTTCTCATCTTCGAAAACCAGCTCGAAATCCGTATGTTCGATCTGCTGAGGCAGCACCACATACTTGACATTTAGAAATTTCAGCACATTGGTGTTATAAGGAAATCCCCGATCCGTGCTGCGCTGCAGGTTATTCTGGATCAGTTCTTCAATGGTGTACATTTTGATGGGGCTGTACCCGCCGATGGTCTGATGGTAATAAGCCCAGCGGTTATCTTCGAACATGCGCTGCCCGCCCGGTAATATGCGAAAGGTTTCCGTATCCTTATTGATAAACCGGTCGGTGGGCAGGGGCTTAAAATAGCTGCGTTCCAGTTTGTCCAGATCGATGTAATCTTTGTGTACCCGTTTCTGGATGGCGACCAGATCAAAGACAATAAAAACAATCAGTAATAATCCCAAAACGGACGAGGCCAGGCGTTCTTTCACATAGAGAAGGACAACGCCCAGGGCTGCGGCCATCAAAGCCAAACTGCGCAGCACATCATCGCGGAAAAAATCCATACGAATGGTCTTGATCATTTCCATGACCTGCGGATTATAGGACTCGCCCGCTTTGGAAAAGCTGAACGCCGGGGCAAACAGGTACAGCAGGACACCGATACCCAAAAAGGCACCGCCGGTAATCCACAGCGGTTTGTAGGTTTTAAGCGGCTGACCGCGTTTGATGCTGAACAGGAAGGCCAGCCCGTAACCGGCCAGAATGGTTATCAGGAAAAAAGTTACGGTAACGCTCATCATGGGTGCCCGGAATTTATTGAAAAAGGGAAAGTAATTAAAAAACAGGGCATAAAAACCTTCCAGATGGCGGCCAAAGGATAAAATAATCAGAAACAGTCCAAAAAAGGCCACCGCTTTGATATGCCGCTTTCGCCAATGGCCGTATAATCCCAGCACAGCCAGAAACAAAACAACCACGCCCATATATTCGTAGCTCTGCGTAAAGGGCATGTATCCCCAGTATCCGGGGATAGCTCTGCCCCTTAACTGTTGGTAACGATCGTCTTCATAGGTTTCCCGGGACATACCGCCGTAAAACCGGGGCACGGCCCACGTTAACAATTCCGAGGGATGGGTGGACCAGCGGGTGGCGTAATCCAGGGTTACGCCGTCGGAACGATCCACTTGCTGTTGAGCCTGCCGGGGCTGGGATAAATTGATGGTTGTCTTACCCCGTTTGGAATACGGTAGATATTCTTTTGCCAGAAACAGGGGCTGGGCGGCCATGGTGATGCTTAAGAACAGCGCCGCCAGCAGCAATCCCGTGGATTTGAAAAAGGTTTTATAGTGCTTATCCAGCACATCGCGCAGGAAGGGATAGATGCCAATGGCAAAGACCATCAAACCGGAATAGAAAACGATCTGATAATGCTGGGTACGGATTTGTGTGCCAAAGGCCACGGCGAACAGGGCCGCGCCCAGAATATTACGTTTGTTTAGAAAATAGGAAAACGACAAAAACACCCAGGGCAACAGCATCAATGCCCGAAATTTGGTAAAATGGCCCTCCAGATACAGCGATTTGTAATGGGGATAGAGCACAAAGGCGATGGCCGCCAGGAAACTGATCAGCGGACTCATCTTAAAATAGCGAAACAGCAAATAGAGCCCCAGGAATCCGGCCACGTAAAAAATATATACGTTATGAAACAGTTTGCCCAGCCATTTAAGCAAATTATCCGCGGAAAAAGCCTGCGCCGGCTGTCGCTGATACAAAGGCATGCCGCCGAAGATATAGGGATTCCATAGTACACGCTCCCCGCTTTCTTTACCATGCTCCCAAACCTGGTTTTTCTGCCCCACCGAGGCCACCACGTCCACGCCCTGCGGTGATAATCCGTCGATCAGCATGGGTTTGGTCAGAAAGGCCAGAATAATGAGGGCCACCACGATAAAAAGCGTATGTTGCGTACGGGTTGATAATTCGAAAGCCGGCTTCTTGTTGACCGCCGGTTTGTGCTGCGGTTTTTTGGGGGGCTTTTTGGACTTGGCCATAAGGGCTCCTTGTCAAATGTTGTGTGTTAACCTTGTTTGATTCGCTGCGAATCACCGACCATGCATTCAATTTTAATAATTGGGAAATTAACGAAATATCAAACGCATGTAAAATCCATATTTTGGGGAAATGAATGATTTATAAGGAGCGGGCCAGGATTACCGGCCGGGATTAATCCTCAAATTTCTGAGTCGTATGAACGATTAATGTCAGCAAATACCAAATAATGACTTTTCGTTAACCCGGCCATTTGTGACCGGGATTAGAATAAAAATCACCCACAAGGATCATGAACTTCCGCAGAGCGGTTCCTTTGGAACAGCCCATTATCCTATTTAAAACAGCTTTGTTCACCGCCGCTAAATTCAAAAAAAATTGCAACCATTTATTTTTTTCTTTACCCTACATACGTATACTATTAGACACAAGGAGTCCGTTCCATGATCGACCGGGAACCAACGACATCCAAAGGCATTCCAATCGAATCGGTATCGCAATCCGTTTTAATCCCCATTCCTGTTTCTTTAATGTAATTTATGTTTCACTTTAATCCGCTCGTTGGTCATTTAATCAATCGCCGCCATCCACAGCACATCACCAATCCATTACAATATATCAACCCAACCGGGAGGCAAGGGACATGATATAAAAAAAATTATAAACTATGTGACGTTTTGCGGCCTTTGTCCGACACATAGTCGTAGAGTATCATCCTTAACCGGCCGTAAGAGAAAATATATAAAAAAAGGGATTGTATGCGTACATCCATCATTTTGCTGGTCTTTATTTCATTATCATTGAATACCTGCCGTAAAAACACGACGTCTTTTGATCGTTATACGATTAAACTGCAAAGCGAATCGGTGGGCGTCACCGAGGCCTGGCTGCAGCTGTCGGTGCAGCCGCTTACTAGTGAAGACCGCTTTGTGGTCAAACGAGATACGCATTGGGTGTTTCGCGGCCGGTTAAGCAGCCAAGATACCATTATAAGTGACCTGGATTTGAAACCTTCCACCACTTACGGCTACACCGCTTATCGTGAAGCGGACGGTCAGCAGGCCGGCAAGGCGACCACACTGGACATTACCACTATGGATACAACCAGCCATGATTTTGAATGGGAGATTTATGAGTTTGGCGCCGACGGCGGCGGCAGCAGTGTGCTGTACGATGTGGCCATCATTAATGAGAACGATATCTGGGCGGTGGGTGAAATACATACCTCAGACACCGACCGCTGGAACGAGGACAGCACGAAGTGGATAAAGCCCTACAACGCTGTACATTGGGATGGTGATGAGTGGGAGCTGAAACGTATTCCTTTTATA
The DNA here is from genome assembly GCA_014730185.1 of Caldithrix sp. Taxonomy (GTDB): domain Bacteria; phylum Calditrichota; class Calditrichia; order Calditrichales; family Calditrichaceae; genus WJIP01. The sequence goes on from WJIP01000077.1 coordinate 4,724, forward strand.
GGTGGATGCAGTGCGGTCGATTATCCGCCGATAAAAACAGTTTGGGCATTTTCAGAAAACAAAATTTTATTTACAAATGGTGGAGCTATCGCAGAATACAATGGTCATAATACCAAACTTGATTGTAGAATGAATACTTTATTAAACGGAGCTATTAAAAAAATACTTTCGATTACTCCTTCTAATATTTATGCGGTAGGAGGTA
>WJIP01000078.1 GCA_014730185.1 Caldithrix sp.
ACGAAGACTTGAGTATGATTACCGAACAGGCTGAGCGCTGTCGAAATATCGTGTCCGGCCTGTTGAATTTTGCCCGTAAAAACAAAATCGTGCTGAAAGCCACGGATATGCGCAATCTCATTGACCGTTGTTTGAAAGCCATCATCAAACCGGCGGAGATATCGATTACGGTGAATCATAATGTGCAGGATCCGGTGGCGGAAGTAGATGCGGATCAGATCATTCAGGTTTTAACCAATTTAATTATGAATGCCATAGAAGCCATGCCTGAGGGCGGAGAAATTAATATCCGCACAGAAGAAGCCAACGGCATGATTCAACTGGCCGTTGCCGATAACGGTCCGGGCATACCGGAAAATGTAATACAGAAAATTTTTGAACCCTTATTCACAACCAAGCAAATTGGGAAGGGGACGGGACTGGGACTGGCCGTCACTTACGGCATCATCAAAATGCATCACGGTCAGATTGATGTACAGTCCAACACGGATGCATCCAGGCAACAGACAGGTACCACTTTTATTGTATCATTGCCTAAAAAAGACCGGTCAACGTCCACGGAAAATGAATCATGAGCCTAACGTTAAGAGGAAAATAAAATGTCTAAGAAAACTATTGTCATCGCGGATGATGATATTGATCTTCTGGAACAATTACGCATGCAGTTGGAAGCCAAAAACTTTGAGGTGGAAGCTTTTGAAAGCCAGACAGAGGTTGAACAATATATCGAAGAGCATGAACCCGATTTAGCTATTCTGGATTTGATGATGGAAAACCAGGACAGCGGTTTTGTGCTCAGTTATAAGATCAAAAAATTATACCCGCACGTACCGGTTATACTGATCACGGGGGTGACGAGCGAAACCGGCATCAAATTTGATGCGGCTACGGATGAAATGCGTTCATGGATCAAGGCCGATATCATGCTGGATAAAGATATACGATTTGAGCAGTTGGAAAAAGAAATTAACCGGTTGCTGCCAGACCGGTATGAATAAAACCAATAAAAAAGTGACATCATGGAAAATTTAAATGTTTTAATCGTCGACGATGAATTGGGTATGCGCAAAGGGGCCATGAAAGTGTTACGCAAGTTCACCATCCAGGCCCCGGATGTTGATCACGGACAAATCGGATTTAATGTGGTGGAGGCGGCAGACGGCAACGAGGCAATGGAAAAATTACAGAATGAGCCCTTCGATCTGGTTTTACTGGATTATAAAATGCCGGGTTTGAGCGGCCTGGAAGTACTGGGAAAAATTTTACAGAACAACATTGATGTGCTGACGGTGATGGTTACAGCTTATGCTTCCATCGAAGTAGCGGTCAGCGCTACCAAAAACGGTGCTTTCGACTTTCTGGCCAAACCCTTTTCACCGGATGAACTGAAGAGTGTTGTTAAAAAAGCCGCCCGCAGTCTCATCGCCCAACGCCAGGCTAAGAAATTAGCCGATGAAAAACGCAAAGTACGTTTCCAGTTTATTTCGGTTCTGGCCCACGAATTGAAAGCGCCGCTGGCTGCCATCGAGAGTTATCTGCAGTTAATGCAACGACATACCGCCGGAGATGCCATCGAAAATTATGATAAAATCGTCGATCGGTCCTTGGTACGGGTAACCGGTATGCGCAAACTGATTTTTGATCTGCTGGATTTAACCCGCATCGAATCCGGGGAGAAAAAACGTAATATGGCCTTGGTTAATGTTACGGAGGTGGCCAGGCAGTCGGTGGAGACCATGCAGGTAAATGCCCGCGAACGGGGCATTACCATTGAATTACATGCCGCCGATAACATTCAGTTGCACGGCGATAGCAGCGAACTGGAAATCATTTTTAATAATCTGATTTCCAATGCGGTCAAATACAACAAAGATGACGGACGGGTCGATGTGTCCATCCGAAAAGAGGATAATCAGGTGGCCGTAAAGGTTACCGATACCGGCATAGGTATGACGCAAGAGGAACAAAGTCGTCTCTTCGGAGAGTTTGTGCGTATAAAAAATGAACAAACCAGGAATATTCTGGGCAGCGGTTTGGGTCTGTCGATTTTAAAACGGCTGAGCGCCCTGTATAATGGTACGGTTGATGTGCAGAGTGAAAAAAATGTGGGCAGTACCTTCATCATTAAATTAACGGATAAAAACGATAATCATTCTTAAAAATTATGAACGCCGACATTCAACAATTGCATGGTAGTGAGCTCCGGGAGGCAATCCGATACTGGCTGCTGCAGACCGATGTGCGGCAATTGGCCGCGCTATGGGCCACCGCCGATCAGGTGCGCCGGGAACATGTGGGCGATGCCATTTATCTGCGGGGCATTATCGAAATTTCCAATCGCTGCATCCGGCGTTGTGCGTATTGTGGCATCAATGCTTCCAATCACCGGATATCCCGCTATACCATGACGATGGATGAAATCGTGGAATGTGCCTGCACCATCGAAAAAGCCGGCTGCGGTACGGTGGTACTGCAATCGGGTGAGGACTGGACGCTCACACCCTTATGGATTGCGGACACGATCAGGGAGATCAAAAAACGCACATCATTGGCGGTGACGCTCAGTTTGGGCGAGCGTCTGCCCGAAGAGTTGCGGCAATGGCGGGAAACGGGCGCCGACCGCTATCTGTTAAAAATAGAAACGTCAGACAAAGTTTTATACGATCGCATTCATCCGCCGCGCGGCAAAGAGGCCCCCAATCGGTTTGAGATACTAAATCAATTACGGCGGTTGGGGTATGAAACCGGTAGTGGAATAATGATCGGCATTCCGGGACAAACCATAGATATCCTGACTGAGGATATTATTACCCTTGCCGGACTGGATGTGGATATGGCGGGTAGCGGACCGTTCATCGCTCATCGGCATACGCCTTTAGCGGGATACGATGACGCCATAAAGCCGGATGGGCAGGCCGGCAACGATGCCCTGACAACCTACAAAGTCAATGCCCTGTTGCGTATCCTCTGTCCGCAGATGAATCTGCCTACCACCACGGCTTTATCCACGATAAGCGCCCGCAATGGCCGGGCGTTGGGTTTACAAAGGGGAGCAAATGTCATCATGCCCAATTTTACGCCGTTGCCGTATCGTCAATGTTACGAAATCTATCCCCGTCAGACGGGCGGCAATAACTCTAAGGAAGACATTCTGCACGTCATCAAAAAGACCGTGCACAGCATAGGCCGGTATGTTGCATCCAATCGGGGTGATTTTGTACAATACCAATTACGAAGACACAACAACCCAAAAAGGGGAGAAGGAGTGCACGATTATGCGGCGGTTTAATGTAAAATTTTTGTTAATCTTGTTTATATTTACGGGATTGAATTACGGCGGCGATGAAGATCGCATTTCGCCCAAAGCAAATCCCCACATTTATCGTTATGCCTTCGCCCGCATCGGGGCGCAGAATTGGGCGGCCGGCGGCGCGGCGTCTCTAAGCGATCCGGTTGCGGGGGCGATATTTCATCCGGCGGCCATGTCCGGCAATCGCTTCCGGTTCGATGTGCAGGTCAACCACCGTTTCCAAACCGATTGGCTTTATGGTTACAACACCGACGGCAAAACGATACTTCCCACTTATGCCGGTGTTTATCTGCCGCTGGATGCCTTCAATGTAACCGTCGGGTATTACCGGCCCTATGATTTGTATCTGTCAACAGAAATTGAGTTAACCCTGGAGCCGGAAGGAACCAAAGAATTTATTAACATTGAGACGGTTAACCGGATACACAGTCCCTTTGCCGCGATCAGCTATGCGGTTAACAAACAATTGAGGATAGGAGTAAACCTCAATCTGCACTATTTGCAGCGAGAAGAATCGATGGATCGCCTGAAAAGCGAAGGCCATGCCTATGGATTCGGCCTGCTTGCCAGTATCGTTTACCGGGTTAACGACGATTTTGAAATTGGATTGAGCGGCGGTTACCATCACTTACCGGAGTATGATCTGAAAACCGATGTTACATCATTAGTGGGTCCGGAAAATGACAGCACGGCTGTTTTTGTCTCCGATGAAAGTACCACACCGGCCGAAGGCGATTTGCCGCCGGTCGTCCGTTTGAATAGCCGGTATCGCATATTGCCTGAACTCAAATTGTTTGCCGGTATCGAATACTGGCGCTGGACCATCATTGATGAGGACTATAAAAATAACCTGGAGCTGCATGCCGGATTAAACTATCAGGTACTGGAGAGCCTGTCGGTCTCACTGGGGTATGCCAAAAACAATGGGCAGTTCTCAGATCCGGAAGCATATTTTCCATCGATCCAACCATTTTATGAGCAAAATATCCTTACCGCCGGCTTGCATTATCGGTTCGGCCAACACTTAAAGCTTAATTTAAGTGTCATGGATAGCCATATTTTAAAAAACGATGATTATACCCATGACACGGATCTTGGTAAAACGGAAGGGTCGATGGCCCAGACCATTGTAATGGCGAACATCGGGTATGAGTGGTAAACAATAAACCGAATAAGGATATTGGAGTATTGGAATGCACCGTGATCAATTATCGCAAAACGGTCACGATTTTATAGATGATGCGTACATTTCATCCTTAATAAACAACACAAAGGAGGATGGGCAGCGCGTCCGGGAAGTCATCGCCAAAAGTAAAGAAAAAACGCCTTTATCCGTGGAGGACACAGCGGTACTGCTGGCCGCGGAATCCCCGGAGCTGGTGGAAGAAATTTTCGCCGCCGCCCGGCAGCTGAAATGCGATGTATACGGCAATCGCATTGTATTGTTTGCCCCGCTTTATATTGGCAATTACTGTGTCAATGATTGCGCGTACTGTTCCTTTCGCCGCAGCAATCCGGATGCCCTAAGGCGTACGCTCAACCAGGATGAACTGGTGAACCAGGTGGAAACGCTGCAAGACAAAGGACATAAACGCCTGATCCTGGTTTTCGGTGAACATCCCCGTTACGACGCCTCCTTCATTGCGGATACGGTCAAAAGTGTATATTCGGTAAAAAAGGAACACGGTGAAATCCGCCGGGTTAATATCAACGCCGCCCCACTTGATTTTGCAGGATATCGTAAAGTACAAAAGGCCGGTATCGGCACCTATCAGATTTTCATGGAAACCTACCACCATTCAACCTATCGTAAAATGCATCCGGCCGATACCTTTAAAGGGGACTATCTGTGGCGGCTGGACGGTTTAAACCGGGCGTTTGAAGCCGGCTGCGATGATGTGGGCATTGGCGCTTTATTCGGGTTGTATGATTGGCGGTTTGATGTACTGGGGTTAGTAACCCACTCCCTTTTTCTGCAGGATCGTTATGGTGTGGGACCCCATACCATCAGTTTTCCCCGGCTGCGTCCGGCTCACGGCATCGAAATGCAAAACGATTACATGGTCAATGATTACGATTTCAAACGCCTGGTAGCCATATTACGACTGGCTGTACCGTATACCGGTATGATTTTGACGGCCCGTGAAAAACCAGCATTACGGCACGAGATTATGGGATTCGGCGTATCCCAAATCGACGCCGGCAGCCGTATCGAGCTGGGCGGTTACACGGAAGCCGGCGACGCCCAGACGCAGGTAGCAGAAAACGAACAGTTTGAGCTGGGCGATTTACGTTCCCTGGATGTAGTCATGCGTCAGTTGCTGGATGACGGATATTTGCCAAGTTTTTGCACAGCCTGTTATCGGGTGGGCCGCACCGGCGAACATTTTATGGAGTTTGCCATCCCCGGTTTCATCGAACGGTTTTGTACCCCCAATGGTCTGCTGACGTTAACCGAATATCTGTATGATTATGCTTCCGATGAAACGCAGGCCGCCGGCGAACGCCTGATTGAGAATGAATTGCATAAAATTCATGATGAACACATGAAAGATCGTGTACGGCAGCGCATCGAACAAATCAAAAAAAGCGACAAACGGGATTTTTATTTCTAAACCATGAGCAAACAACGTACAGAACGGGATCATCTGGGTAGCATGGAAATTGCGGCGGACGCTTTATATGGAATTCATACCCGCCGAGCAAATACATGTTTCCCTTTAAGCGGTCGATATGTTGCTCCCGAACTTAGAACGGCCTACGGGGCTGTAAAATGGGCCTGCGCAATAACCAATCATAATCTGGGCTATCTGGATGCACGGCTTTTAAAAGCGCTGGAACAGGCCTGTCAGGAAATGATTGACGGTCTTCTGCAGGAATGGATTGTTGTCGAAAGTTTGCATGGCGGCGCCGGGACATCCGTTAATATGAATGTCAATGAGGTGCTTGCCAACCGGGCGCTGCAAATAATGGGCGAAAATCCGGGCCGTTATCGTACCATCCATCCCATCGAGGATGTCAATCGACATCAATCCACCAACGATACATTTCCAACAGCGCTAAAAGTGGCGGCCATACAGCAATTACGTTTACTGGAACCGGAAATCACGGCTTTACAGGAGGCTTTTCAGGATAAAGAGAAAGCCTTTGGCGGAATCATCAAGATCGGACGCACGCAGTTGCAGGATGCCGTACTGACCACAATGGGCCGCACCATGTCGGCTTTTGCCGAAGCATTTGGCCGCGATCGGTGGCGCATCTATAAATGTGAGGAACGTTTGCGGGTCGTAAATCTGGGCGGTACGGCCATCGGTACAGGCTTATCCGCGCCGCGTCAATACATTTTTGAAGTGGTAGATGTTTTAAAAAAGCTCACCGGCATCGGCTTAGCAAGGGCCGAAAATGGCGTGGATCAAACCCAAAACCTGGACGCTTTTGTGGAAGTAAGCGGTATATTGAATACATTGGCTGTAAATCTGCAAAAATCCGCCAATGATATCCGGCTGATGGCTTCGGGCCCGGACAGCGTTTTGGGCGAATTGATTCTGCCGCCGGTACAGGCCGGGTCATCCATCATGCCGGGTAAAATAAATCCGGTGATCCCGGAAGCGGTGATGCAGGCCGCCATGGCCGTGACAGGCAATCATCAGAAAATCACTGCGGCAGCGGCCAATGGCAACCTGGAACTGAATGCGTTTTTACCACTCATCGCCGAAGCTTTACTGGAAAACATTCGTCTGCTAAAAAATGCGGTTCAAATGTTCAGAGAGCGGTGCATCAGCGGCTTGCGGGTCAATGAAAAGCGCTGTCGTCAGCATGTGGAAAATTCTACAGCAACAGTCACAGCGCTCGTTCAGCGCATCGGCTATGAGCAGGCCGGCGAATTACTGCGGGAAAAAGAAATCAAAGGCGGATCGGTCAAAGAAATCGCCGTGCGACACGGCTGGTTAACCGAAAACGAATTTGAACAACTGATAACACCGGAAAATGTACTGCGGTTGGGATTTCCATCCGGTGAAGGGTGTCCATGAAAAAAACACCGAAAGGCCTGCGTCTGCATATCGGGATTTTCGGACGACGCAACGTGGGAAAATCATCGCTGCTCAATGCCATCACAGGGCAATCGGTATCCATTGTGTCCGAGGAGGCCGGCACCACCACCGATCCGGTGGAAAAATCGATGGAATTGCTGCCCATCGGTCCGGTGCATTTTATCGACACAGCGGGATTGGACGATGTGGGCGCACTTGGCGCTCTGCGAGTGCAGAGGGCCAAAACCATTATTGACCGCACCGATGTGGCTATGTTGGTGTGTGAAGCAGCTCAGTGGGGGGCGTTCGAGGATGATCTGATCAACCTGTTCCAAACCGAACGGATTCCGGTCATCGTCTGCTTTAACAAAACCGATATCCAGGCACCAAACAAGGAAAAGGTGCACCAATTGCAACAGCAGGGGGTTGATGTGGTGCAGACCGCAGCCTCCCGCCAGGCCGGGATTGATGAAGTCAAAGAGGCCCTCATCCGTAAAACCCCGGAAGAATATTTAACGCCGCCGTCCATTCTCAGCGATCTGGTGCCACCGGGAGAGATGGCTATGCTGGTGGTCCCCATTGATCTGGAAGCGCCCAAAGGTCGCCTGATTTTACCGCAGGTGCAGACCATTCGCGATTTGCTGGATAACGATGCCTATTGCATGGTGGTTAAAGAACGTGAGTTGCGCGATGCTTTGGACCGGCTTAAACGCCCGCCGGCATTAATCGTTACCGATTCGCAGGCCTTTTTGAAAGTGGCCGGCGACACTCCGGAAGAGATTCCCATGACTTCTTTTTCCATTTTGTTTGCCCGTTTTAAAGGGGACCTGCCGACCTTTGTGCAGGGGGCATTAAGCATCGAACAACTGCAACCGGGCGACAATGTGTTAATCGCCGAAGCCTGTTCCCATCATCCCATCGGAGAGGACATCGGCAGGGTTAAAATACCCAGATGGTTAACCCAGTATGTGGGCGGAAAACTGCAATTTGAGCATGTTCAGGGCCATGATTTCCCGCAGGACCTATCGCCTTATAAACTGATTATTCATTGCGGATCGTGTACCTTCAATCCCAAGTTTCTTTTCTCCCGGATTCATAAATGCCGCACAGCCGGTGTGCCCATCACCAATTACGGCATAGCCATTGCTTATGCCTTGGGTATATTTAAGCGTGCTTTGCAACCATTTCCCCAGGTTCAGGATATGTATGATACATCTTCCATTACTGCTGCAAAATAAAAGGTCTGACATAAAGAGAAGTAGTTGAGGTTGGACTATATTAACGATTCAATGCTTGCTTTGATTTCGTTTAAAGTAAACGGTTTTTTTAGAAACGTGCTTTTAACGTCACTTGTTAATTGATTTTCCGTATCCTGGTCATCGTAACCGGACATAAAAATTACAGGTACATTCTGTTTAATTTCATTAATGCGTTTATATGTATCATGCCCGCTCAATCCGGGCATGTATAAGTCTAGAATAATTAGACCGATATCATCTTTTTGTTCATCAAATATAGTGATGGCTTCCTGCCCGCTGGCAGCCGATATGCCATTAAGATCCATAATTTCGATAACTTCCGTAATAATTTCCCGCAACGGTTCTTCGTCATCAATAATTAATATTTTTTTGTTAAAATCTTTCACCGGGCACTCCCAATTACGTTTAGAATTGCGTTACCTACGTCGCTCCAAATGGTTTTAAAAGTTATATATATACTTAACATTATGCAATGATACCTTTTGTTGTGCTGAGAATACAAACTATCGTCGTATAATGTTAAAAGTTTATAGAAAAATATTTGAAAATCGCTAGTCATTCAGATGCTATCAGTGAATGGTATATTCAACGGGTAATGTCATCAATAAAATTCACCCCCATAAAAAGTGTTGGTATTGGAAAAACACGGTTGTTAATCAAATATATGCCAATCAATTGATGCCTTTTGCTAAACAATAGTTGATTTTGGTTTTTTTTCTATCCGTTTAAATTGTATTTTAAACATTTAATTAAAATTGCATCAGAATTCAGCATGTTGGAGGACCCATGGGTATTACAACGATAGACGGTATCATTATAATTCTTTACTTGATAGTGGTTGCTCTTATCGGTTCTTTGTCCGGTGGCCGGCAGAAGTCCACCAAAGATTATTTTATGGGTGGATCGGATGTACCTTGGTGGGCGGTGGCCTTTTCCATTGTGGCCGCGGAAACCAGTACATTAACGTTTATCAGCATTCCCGGATTAGCCTATCTGACCAATCTCAACTTTCTACAGCTTACCCTGGGTTATCTGGTGGCCCGCACCATTATTGCTTTTCTGTTTTTACCGGCCTATAAAAAAGGAGAGCTGGCCACGGCTTATTCCTTTCTGGAAACGCGTTTCGGTTACCGCACCCGACGGTTTGCGTCTGTGGTGTTTTTGTTTACGCGTATCGCTGCCGATGGAGTTCGCTTATTTGCCACGGCTATCCCTTTGGCTATTATTTTCAAATCAACGGCCCTGTTTCAGGATTGGTCCGGCTTCGATATTTATTTGCTGTCCATCATTATTATTGCCATTGTATCTTTGATATACACCTACACCGGCGGAGTAAAGGGTGTTATTTGGGCCGATGTGCTGCAGATGCTGATTTATATTGGTGGAGCGATTCTGGCCTTGTTTATTCTGGCGGGTCAATTGCCCTCAGGTTTCGCCCTCAGTTCGCTGGGCGATAAACTGGAAATATTTAATCTGGACGTGGGCAATTCCATTGTTTCTTTTTTTCAGGAACCCTATACTCTGTTTGGGGCTCTGATCGGCGGAACGTTTTTATCCATGGCCTCTCACGGCACAGACCAGTTGATCGTGCAGCGGTTATTTACCACCCGCACCCTGAAAGACAGCCAGAAAGCGATTATAGCCAGTGCCTTACTGGTTATGTTTCAGTTCGCTTTGTTCCTGGCGGTAGGCCTTTTACTGTTTGTTTTTTATGATGGCGTTACCGTTGGTTCAGCCGGTGCGCCGTTTGCCAAAGCGGATGAAATTTTCCCTTATTTCATTATTCACAGTTTGCCGGTGGGCGTCAAAGGGATCATTGTGGCCGGTCTGTTTGCAGCGGCCATGTCCACGCTGGCCGGATCCATGAGTTCATTGTCCAGTTCGGCTATGCTGGACCTGGTTAAACCGCTCATGAAAAAAGATATGTCCGAACGACGTGCGCTGCACATCTCCCGGTGGATTACCATTGTAGCTGCTTTCATTCTGACGCTGGTGGCTTTTATTTTCATACGCATGAGCGAGTCCGTTGTGGAAATTGCTTTGGGGATTGCTTCCATTACTTATGGGGGACTCCTGGGCACATTCCTCCTGGGTCTTTTTTCCAGACGCACCACTGAAACCGGGGCGTTGGTTGGGTTCTCGGCCGGTATTGTTGTGATGCTGTCGGTTAGTCTGGCGCCGATCATTTTCGGATTGTCCCCTCTGGTGCACTGGACGTGGTATGTGGCGCTGGGATCGGCCGTCACGATTATTTTGGGAATGTTTTTCCGTCACCCTGAATCCTGACCGTGTTTGGTTAAGTGAATAACCGAATTCATTAATTTGATTACCATAGTCATTGGTGCTGGCAGCATTCCTGTTTCAGTGCATCGGTGTATTGGGTTTTTTATACCTCAACGACTCTGGTTGTCCAGCACTACTCTTTTTCTTTTCATCGGGTCAGGGCCGGGTTGTGTAAAATATAGCCGTGCGGTTCCATGCGGTATTTGCGTTTAAGCTCCAGGGATTCCGCCGGTAAAAGGGCCATAAAACCGAATCGCCGGCGGATATCGTCTACGGCGGAGTTCAATGCCCCCTGCCGCCCTCTGCTGTCGAACAGGCTGCGCTGATAGTTCTTAGGTTCGATGTGCATCACCGATACGCCCACATGGCGGATGCGCACCCGGCGCAAACGCAGCTGTTCGAAAAGGGTATCGGCCATGCGGAACAGCTCGCCGCTGTCGTTGGATGGATTGGGCAGCCGGCGGGTACCTTCGTGCCGTTTAAAATCCGAATAACGGATTTTGATGCCCACCACCTGACCGACCATGTCCTGCTCCCGTAATTTTTTGCCGATACGCTCGGTAAGGTATTGCAGGGTGCCGCGGATAATGCCCATATCGGCGGTGTCTTCTTCGAAACTGGTTTCACGGCTGATCTGCCGGGGGATGATTTTGCGCTTAACTTGGCGGTGGTCGATGCCGCGGGCGTATTCCCAGATTTTGACGCCGTTACGTCCGAAAAGCTGTTCCATGACCAGGCGAGGAAGCCGGGCCAGATCGCCTACCGTAAAAATATGCAGATCGGTGAGGCGTTCCTTGGCCATGCGTCCGATGCCCGGCAAAATGTCTGCCGGCAAAGGATTTAAAAAGGACTGTTCGGTGTCCGGCGGCACCTCCACCATGCCCCGGGGCTTGTTTAATCCGGAGGCAATGCGGGCGATGACTTTACTGCTGCCGATCCCAATGGATAAATCGACGCCGGTGCGATGGTAAACTTCATCAACGATGGCTTTGGCCACCCATTGCGCGGAAGGGTAAAGATGCATGGCTCCGCTCAGATCCAGATAAGCGTCGTCCAGGGACGTGAATTCCACCTGCGGCGTGTATTGCAGGTAAACCTGCTGAAATGTTTGGGAAACGGCCCGGTAATGTTCGTAATCGCCTTTCAGAAAAACGGCCTCCGGGCACAGGGTTTTGGCTCGCATCAGGGCCATGCCGGTGCGGATGCCCCGGGCGCGGGCCTGGTAACTGGCGGTATGCACCACGCCACGTTGTTCCGCCGTTCCGCCGACGATAACAGGTTTATGACGCAACAGGGGATTGAAGCCCTGCTCCACCGAAGCAAAAAAAGCGTCGGCATCAATGTGCATGATGGTTTTGGTGAGATCCATTGATTGAGGTTGCATGGTTTATCCGTCCAGACACACACGGGCGATTTGCCAGTCGAAATTACTGCTGTCGAACAGCAGCTCGAAATAATCGGAACTGTCGGAGATTACCGAATAATGATGCTGATGGGTGTATCCCTGATGACTGACCCAATGTCCGTTTAATTGTTGAATTTTATAGACCCGGCTGTTCCACCGGAAACGCAGCGGTTTCATAGTGCCGTCTTTAAAATGGCTGATCACTTCAATGGATTCGAAAATGTCTTCAAAACGCATAAGCCTTCCTTTAAAATGTACGATAGTACACCAAAAAGATAAGCAAATCGGGCGAAGGATGCAAACAAAAGAAGGGGTAGTGGGTGCGTTGCTGAATAATTTGTTGAATGATTTATAGGGTTGCCGGAATCTGTACATTGAGATTTGTTTATACCGGACTTTCAAAGTTAGAATAATCAGCAAAAAAAGATAAGCCCAAGAGATTAACGTATTGGTAAAAGGTTTTGAAAGATAATTCAATGCCATAACACACCGCGTAAAAAGAGGTCCGGTTATTAATCAGCCGATAGTTGCTGGTGATCATGATCCGTTTGATGATTCGTGTTGGGTCAATCAATATTTTCGAGAATGAAGGGATGAATTGAAAAGCATGGATTCAAAGCTTTAGCAAGCAGATCTTTGCAGATTGAATCAGGAAATTATTTGTTGAGAATGCGCTATGGATTTGATGTTTTTGACAACGGCAGCTAGTCCGTTAGCTCTTGAGGGTGATAGATTGGAAGCCAGGCCGATACGGTCGATAAAATATAAATCGGCACCGGCAATATCTTCGGGTGTCTGATTATTAAACACGCGAAGTAGCAGAGCGATGATTCCGCGGGTGATCAATGCTTCACTATCGGCTGTAAAAAAAAGTTTACCGTTTTGCAATTGGGCCTTAAGCCAGGCGTTGGATTGACATCCGGGAATCAGGTGTTCTTCGGTCCGTAGATTTGCATCGTCAACTTGATGGCATTTACCGGTTTTTACGATGTGTTCATATTTCTTAAATTCGTCCTGAAAACCGGAAAATTCCCGGATAATCTGATCTTGTATTTCGTTAATTGTCATAGTTCTGTTATGTTAATTACTCGCTCGGATGAATGGAGCCTTTATCGAATTTTGACAGTAAAATTTTTGTGTGATTTACACGTCCATAATGTTTGTCTGCTATTTGCCGCATAGGTTGGCATAACTATTTATTTCTGTTTTTGTGGATCTCCGGTCTCAAACGGCAGATTGTTGTTGCTCCATTCGAACCAGCCGCCATCAAAAACCGATACGCGGGGCCAACCCATCAACCAGGCATTAAAAAAGGCTTCGCTGCCCCGCCATCCTGTACCGCAGTAAAATGCGTTGTGTTTATCAGCTGTGATGCCCACCTTTGCCCAGATTGCTTCCACTTCATGATATTCACGCATAGTATGATCCAGATTGCGGTAATTTTCCATATGATAGGCATCGCTGCCACAGTCACCGAAAACGGATCCCGGAATACGTCCTTTTTTTTCGATGTAGTTATAGCCGCTGACTTCGCCAATATATTCCCGCCAACTGCGCATACTCACCAGATTTTTATCCGTTGCCTTCAGTATATCCCGGGCCTCTTCCAAATCAACCGCAAATTGGGGTTGTCCGGGAATAGCTGCTCCGAAATCGGCTACAGGGTGTTTTGGGATTTCATGTCGAGTAACTTCAAATCCGGCGTCTGTCCAGGATTGCAATCCGCCATTGAGTATACGTACATCCTTTACGCCGGCATATAACATTATAAAGGCGCATCGAAAGGCTCCCAGATGTCCGGCACTGCTGCCCGGAAAAGGGTCGTTATTATCGGGAAAAGAAAAGCGCCCGTACAAAATGACGGTAGTGTCTTTGGTAATACCCATATTTTGCAGAGCCTGCTTAAGTTCATCAGGAGATCGACGATTCCACGTTTCCGTTGATTCAAGACTGTTGGTATCCAGATCAATAGCGCCGGGGATATGACCCGCCTCATAATCGGACCGGTTGCGGTAATGGGCGTGACAGATGACGTAGGGATTATCATCGCATTGCGCGGCTGTTCCGGTAGTGATCAATTCATTAAGCCATTTTGCTGATACCAGATGACGGTAACGGGCCAAATGTTCCATGGGATACATTTCATTTCTGCTCCATTCATCAACAAAATGATGATAGACATGTACAGTAGGATATCCGGCTCGATTGAACAGTTTGGCTATGTTTTCGGTCTGGTCCGCCTCATAACCGTAAAGTATTAAAGTATGTTCCGGGGCAATGTCCTTATTGCGGACGATTTCAATCCAGTCAATATATTTGGCCCATTTGGCGGGCAGGCTTTTGGCCCCGCTGATATGACCGCCTCTAAATTCATTGTATTCCTTCCAACCGTTATAAGCATCCGGAGAACGAACATCAATAATGCGTGCATCGGATTGATCCAGATATTGAAGCAGCTCCTGAGTCGAAAGTTGATTTAGGGTTGATTCCTTGGTTGGTGTGATAGTTTCTGCGGTTAAGTTTGTCATAGCAATGATCCCTGTTGGTCGCCAATTCACATTTAACTGTATTCCGGTGTTTAATTGAGGTCTGACCCCAAACCCGGCCTGTGATCTATTTTTTTTAAAAAGTATTGGTTTAACGGTTAACATAACGAGAAAGCCGGATCATTATTCCAAAAAAATATTTTTATAACAGTCAGTTATGCTCCTGTAATCGAAGTACCCTTCCATGAAAGGCAATATACCATAGAGCTCAAGCCAATCGCAAAAATAAAAAGTATTCATGATGTCGTTAAATTACTATTCTATAAAGCAATATGAGAAAAATTCGAAATTGGCACTTTATTCATTGTGGCCTCCTCGCGGCATATCCTTTTGGAGTAATGACAAAGGGTTTTGTGATTGCGGGCGGTAATGCTGTAAACTCTGTTTATTGCTATACTGGTGACAAAATTTATAAACCCATTTTAGTGGAATTATACGGGGGATCGCAATATAGTGTTAATCCTGAAAAAGGTACCCCAATCCAATTCTTAGGCCTTTTACATTGTCAGTATCATGTACAAATCCCTTTAGAGATACAATAAACCGTTTGTGAATCAGTTGCTGAAATTTAGCTGCGTACATCTTTCCCACGGATTCTTCCAGTGACATGCCTATCCATATTTGCGAATAATAATCTTCAAAATGATATTTTAGCTTCATGGTGAATGGAGGAAAATTCAATTCTCTAGGCCCGCTCAAAATTAAATATTTGATTATGTCCTTAGCTCAGCAAAAGTAATGGTCTGAGTGTTAAGACAGGCTTTAATTAAGTTAATGAACATGTTATTTTCGATAAAACGTCGGTTAAAACGATAGCAAAATTCATCCAGGAATCTTTGCAGATGCTTTG
>WJIP01000079.1 GCA_014730185.1 Caldithrix sp.
CACACCGGCAGCACCTAACTTCGCGTTAACTCTGACCCCGGCTCCGCCAGCCGCTCGCACGACTGAGTTGCGGAATCGACCCTCAACATTACAAAAAAGTCCGTGCGAATCAGCCGCCGGGCAGGTTACGCCAGGACGATACGAGGAAGATGCGAGGTCGCCAAAAAAGGGGAAACACTTAGTGAGTATTTATGCAGATTCACGGTGAACATAAGGCATCAGTATCCGAAAAACTCTTTCTGAGTCTAAACCACCTCATCGTCGTAATCATCGTGACTTGGCTGTTGTTCGGTGGCGGTTTTCAACAGGTGTCGTCCGTACTCGGAATGCCCTTCGAAGCTGGTGACATCGCTCGGCGAACCCTTTTATTGATTGCCTCGTTGGTTTACTTTGTTCGCCTCATTTTTACCGGTTATTTCATGACCCGAAAGATGTCGTGGGTCGAGTCCATTACCGTTGCGATCTGGCTCTATTCTTTGCATTTGGTATTCGCTTTTTTTGGAGGGCAAAACCATGAATCCATTGGGCCAGTAGCAGTTTTCGGTTCTCTTTTATATGTAACCGGGTCGTATCTGAATACAGCTGCAGAATATCAACGCTTTCGGTGGAACCGGCGCGCCGAGAATAATGGCAAGCTCTATACCACAGGCCTTTTCGGCTACTCCCGACATATGAACTACTTTGGTGATACCGTCTTGTTCGCCGGGTTTGCTCTCATTACGGGTGTGTGGTATTCCTTAATCATTCCGGTCGCAATGGCCGCAATGTTTATCTTCTACCATATCCCGAAACTAGAAGCACATTTGCGCGAGAAATATCCTGACGCATTCGCCGAATACACGGAAAAGACGGCCCAATTCGTGCCGTGGCTTTTTTAATCTTTCGCGTGCTCCCGCCTGCAGTGGACGATGGGGCCGTCGATACATTCTAGGGGGGAGGTATAACAATACGCTCGTCCGGACGCTAACTACGCTGCGCTCCGTTTGCGCCGCACATCTTTAACGTTAGCACTATAAATATACTTGCATTATGCATCTAATTTGTACATATTTATCTGCATGAGAACAACATTAAATATAGACGAACAGATTATTGAAAAAGCCAGACAACTAACTGGTATAAAAGAAAAAACTGCTTTGGTGAAAATGGGCTTAAAAGCATTAATTGCCAGAGAAAGCGCCAAAAGACTAGCCCAATTAGGTGGAACCGAAAAAGATTTAAAACCTATTCCGAGAAGAAGATATTAGTTTATGATTTTGGTTGATACTTCAGTATGGATTGACCATCTTCATAAAACAAATCTACATCTCAACCGTTTACTTGAAGAAGGATTGGTATATATCCATCCTTTTATAATTGGCGAGCTAGCTTGTGGTAACATTAAGAATAGAGATGAAATTATTAAACTTCTGCAAAATTTACCTGAAGTCAAAACAACGGACCATGATGAAATTATATATTTTATAGAAAAACATAAATTGCATGGTAAGGGCTTAGGATATATAGCCATACATTTGCTCGCCTCATGTAAAATTGGTAATACAAAATTATATACTCATGATAAAAAATTGATAACCATTGCAAAAGAATTAAATGTCGTGTAAAAAGTGCTAATCATGCGTTTCAAGCTGACGGAGGCACACTTCTTGGCTGCCGTCATGCTTATTGGCCCGCAGCTTAAGGGCGAGCGTTGGCTTGAGAACCACAAGGAGACATTATGACACAAGATGCAGTCGGGATCATGAGAAAGCTCCGAGACGAAGCGATGCCCATGCACCGCGCGCTGAGCGACCTGCCTTACATCAAAGCCCTGATGAGTCACCAGCTTACGCTCCCGTCTTACGTCAACGCTTTGCGTGCACTGGCGGTCATCCACTCGGTATTGGAGGAGGAGATAGAGGAGGCCGACAGCGGGGCCGTCCGCGCAGTTTGGTCGGACGATTTGAGGAAGTACCCACTCCTGCAAAGTGACTTGGCCTTCTTCGGGCCGCGTGCCGTCGGTGATGTCACGGAAGCGCTTGATGCTGCCGTGGAAGTGACCAAGAGCATCCGCCACATTCGTCTTGACCGCCCTGTCGCACTGCTTGGCTACGTCTACGTCTTAGAAGGGATTACCCTCGGCCACCGTCTGCACATGCCAGACATCACCACGACGTTCAGGCTGAAAGACCTCGACGGATACCGATACGTCAACAGCTACGGGGAGAGTGTCCACCGCCACTGGGACGAGTTCAGCGCAAAGATGAACGCAGCTTTGTGTGACCCCGGGGAGCAGGAGGCGGTTCTTGAGGGTGCACGAGAGCTATTTCACAGCCTCAAGGGGATCTACACCCAGCTCTACCCATTAGACCTGTCAAAACAGTCTCGTCATGTGACTCGGATCAATCCCGAGGCGGGTGTTCACCCCATCCCCGAACGTGACGACGAGATCGAGGCTGCACTCGCCGCGAGCCAACGAGGCTGGGAGGCCTTCCCCTACTATGCCGCCCGCTATGGTGAGCGTGGGAAGCGTTTCTCCGATAGCGACACCTGCTGGTTGGTCACACTGACCCGCCTCGATCAGGAGTCGTTTACCCGGCAGATCGACTGGATCGCTCGTGTGTTGGCCAGCCGAGGCATGCCATCGATCATGCTGGAGGAGACGCTGCGCTACCTTGAGCAAGAGCTGCGGAGTCTTGCGCCACCGGATGGCGCATCCTACGCGCTTCTCGGTGAAGCTGCCAACTCCTTCCGCGACGCTCGGCTTTCGGCCATGAGTGATCAGAGCGCACGCGAGCACATCGTGAGATTTGAGCGGGCAACCGCTGGTTGCGACGGCGCGATAGGCCGCGTTGGAGAGTTGCTTGTTTGCGCGGCAACGGACGAGGCGAATGGGATGGATAATGCCATCGAGTCTCTGCGTAGCTGGCTTGCGGATCGGGATCGATTCGGTGAGGCCTGGTGCACGTCGGTGGAGTCGACCATTCAAGCTGTATCGGCGGCGGTTCGTCTGTAAATCCGCCACCCCATGTCGCCGCAGTCACCATGGCCAGGGCAAGAAGGAGAAAGAAAGCCAACAAATGGATGCAGGCGACGTCGTACCGCCGCGCCTGATCCTCGCGTTAGCCATAACTATTTTTTAGCTAAAAGTGAGTAGAAAAATGAAATTTTTCATTTCAATCATCTGTATTTTCGTATTCTCTTTTTCCCCTGCTTTACCACAATCTAATTATGATATTTTACTTGACATCAGATATGAAAGTTATGTTAAGTTCGATTATTCTTATGAGGAATTTGACCAATATGCATACTTAGACTCGTCAATTACACTAACCTCTTTCAAAGGTGAGATTATAGTGTGGATTGATAGCATTGGATTCTATTCCGATTCGGTAAAATACTTTTTACATATAAACAAAAATGGTGTAGAAACTAAACGAACTTTTTTTGATACTATTTCTGAAGTCGAAAAAAAATTGTGGATGTTTGATACTATTACAGAAAGGTATTGTAAGAATTCAAACGGTGCTATGAACAAAATTCATGGCTGGTTATTTCCTGATACACTACTTAAATCCGTTGATGATAGTTCGGATCAAGTATCCATCTATCCTTATTCCAACATTTTTCGGTTCAACCAACCATCACTTGATGATTCCTTATTTACAATAGATGATACACTTATGATACATTACAGACCGGTAACCGTAAATTTTAATGATTCCTACTATTCGATTGATTATTATATTCCAAACCATAAAGGTTTATATAAATATTCTAAAACGTATTCATATTTCGGTGCGGGTTTTTACGAAAAGTATGTATGGAAAGGTGTAGGCTTAATTGGTATCGATGAGCAAAATACTATTCCGTCTAACATTGTAAATTTAAGTCAAAATTACCCAAATCCATTTAATCCCAAAACTACTATAGAATTATCTATTGTAAAACCAGGGCATGCAAGTCTTATTGTATATAATCAATTAGGTCAGGAAGTGACGAAGCTTTTAAACGGTTATCTAAACATCGGGATACATAAGATTGAATTTGATGCACAGAATTTATCCAGTGGTTTATACTACTATGTATTAACATCTGGAGTATATAAACAAACTCGTAAGATGTTATTATTAAAGTAGTTATGGCTAACAATGGCCTCAAGACCGATGCGAGCAACCTTTGGTTTTACACTCATCCCTTCTCAGACCGTCTAGTTCGCGCGGCTTAGGCCTGGCCGTTAAGTGGTGTAACTTAATTTTTTTGGCTGCGTAAATTTATTTCACGATTACTTAATATGAGGAAACGTGGTTCATGGAATTTTTTAAAAATACATTTCTAAGGAAAGTTTTGCTAAAAAATAGGATTGCAAAAGTTCTTGAAATACTTATAGTATTTATTGTTGCCACGCTAATTGTAAGTATTACCCAAATTTTTGCAGGTGATGACCCCATTCTACGTCAGTCAATTGTTTGGCTTGCAAATATTACAATGTTATTCCTTGTTTGGCTGGGCCTCAAAATACGTGGGCAGACTTTTAAAAGCTTAGGTCTAAAATTCACCACAAGTAAATTGAAATTGATACTGCTTTCCTTTGTAGTTTTCTTTGCCGCAATCGTTGGTTTCATGTTAGGATCTATTGTTATAGCAAATATTACGGGAATCCCATCTGCTGCAGACATGAGCGGGTATAATTACATGGAAGGGAACCTGCCCATGTTAGTATTTGCGTTAGTAGCAGTGTTTATTGCTTCCTCATTTGGTGAAGAAGTTATCTACCGTGGCTTCCTGATTACTCGCATTTCGGAAATAGGTAATAATAGTAAAATATGGAGTTGGTCAGCTGTCTTAGTTAGTTCAATAATATTTGGATTAGTACATTTTGATTGGGGACTGATGGGTATCGGGCAGACATTTTTTATGGGGTTAGCTTTGGGGATATCCTATATCAAGTTAAATCGAAACCTTTGGATACTTGTATTCGCCCATGCATATATGGATGCAATTTTGATGGTTCAAATGTACCTCGGTTTATAACTTTTTTCAGTTTCGTGTTAACACAACCCAACCAGCGCATTAAGCGGACACGCCTCACCAGATCTTGCCACTTTCTGGCTTCTTAGCTTCTCGTTCGTTATCTAATAAATCAAAATTCATTTGCGTGCAACTTATGCGTATTGTCGTTAGGCATAGGATATTGTAATGAAAAGTAAAATGACCATTTTGATATATTTATCAGTATTTTTTATTGGTTTCTTTAATGTCACTCTTTATTCTCAAGAACGATCAATCATTCCACAGCCTAATCCTAATAGCGATGAAACTCATTGGGCTGCAGCATTCATAAATCATAGTATGCAAAAAGCCGGAGTCGAAGGAACAAATAGTCGACGTGCTTTATCTTGGCTTAAGTGGGGAATACCTCTGGAAAAACCGACCGTAGGTTCTATAGCCGTTCTTGATTATGGTGGTGGGCGTGGACATGTTGGATTTGTAAAAGGAACCTACAAGGACATGATTGTTTTGCTAGGTGGGAACCAAAAAAATGAGGTGAATCTAACGGCTTTCCCAATTGATGATATTGTGTCTTTCCGCTGGCCAAAAGGATCTCAACCCTCATCCTATTATATACCCTTCCTGAGGTGCTTCCGATGGGCGCACAGCAGAGTGACACAACAATTACTATAGAACGTGATTATCAAAATTTTGGAAAAGCAAGAGTGGCTGAATAGTTTTCAAACGATGGTAATCAACGTTTATCAATAGAAAGAATTGCACCGGATCAGATCAAGTTCAAAATTTTCATCAGTAAACCATGTACTCGTACACTTTCAGGAATTGCATATGAGATTTATCCTGAAGATATGGAGATTGATGCTGAAGATGGTATCGGTTATCCTGTTAATGAATATTTCTTTTGGGGAGATCGTCAAGGCAATTCAGGTATCGCAATTCGACTATCAGCAAAGGGCAATCCTCGTGCTCGGATTCTGGAGTGGGCTATAAATCGACTTGTAAAATATCAGATTTGATTCTCTATGATAAAAATTTAACAGATAGTAAATAGTGTTGGATATGGTTGCAATATGTCTTATACTGCTCAGAGAAGACAAAACCCAAATCGATAGGAGTATGCATTTTGGGGCAACTTGTAAAATGCCCAACAATCAAACAACGCGGACGTGAACCCGTCTTGGTTTTTCGTGTTTTTTGATTTCGAGGATGGGTGTGATTTGGTTTAATTTACTGGCTGTTTTATGTTCGCGCCGGTTATCTCTGTCGTTATTGGGTGTCATCAAAAAGCATATACAGCCTTAATAAATTTACAAATTGTACAATGGCAAAACCAAAAACAAAGAATGAGCTAATTAATGCAAGTCAGGAAAATTATTCTGAGTTAATAACATTAGTTGATTCTTTTACAGAAGAAGAAATAAAGACTGAATTCCCCAAAGAGACTTTAAACCGAAATATTCGAGATGTCCTTACCCATTTACATCATTGGCACTTGATGTTTTTAAATTGGTACAAAGTAGGTATGAAAAATGAAAAACCAGATATGCCTGCCAAAGGATATAGCTGGAAAGAAACACCACAATTAAACAAACAAATTTGGGAAAATTATCAATCTGTTGAATTCGGCGAAGCCAGAAAAATGTTAGAAGAATCCTTTTCTGAAATTCAACAAATCATTAAAAAGCATACAAATAAAGAATTGTTTGAAAAAAAGCGTTATAAGTGGACTGGCTCAACCTCATTGGGTGCGTATATTATTGCAAATACATCAAGTCATTATAAATGGGCGTATACATTGATTAAGAAAGCGAAAAGATAAGATTCCGCAACCAGTGACTTGTTATAAGGCCAACGCGATACAAAAATTATATACCTGTTTTATTTAAATAAAGGCTGTACCCTTTTATCAAAAATGTCCAATAACATGTTGTTCAAGCTAACGCGGCCACAAACGGCTGCGTACCTTAACAAGTTACGTTAGCCGTTCAATAAATCTTGCAAAAATGAAATTTACCACAAAGGTGTCTTATGTTCCCTGCATTGAAAAAACAAAAGCTGGCGAGTCGTTTTGGGGGTTTTGCACTTGAAGTTTTCTCAGTAGTATTTGCAGTCCTGCTAGCACTTGTAGCTAATGATTGGCGCGAATCAAGGTCTACAGAGGAATTAACTCAACGCTCCATCGCATCAATTAAACAAGAACTCGAGACCAACCTAATTCTTGTTCAAAATGCACATGAACATCACGGCAAAATTCTAGACTTTATCCGAAAAAGATTGCCAACTAAAGGAGAGCCTTCTAAGGCCACTGCAGATTCTATACTTGCGGAATTATACAAAGAAGGAATTATCAAACCTGCAGCAGTTGTTGCAATAGCTTGGTCCACGGCCCAGATTAGTGGAGGTATTCAAGGAATTGACTTTGATGTTGTTCTTAGTTTTTCAAAGGTATATGCTTTCCAAAATGACTATCAACGGGCAACTCAGGCTACAAATAACGCAATGAATATTGCCCGGTTTATTGGTGCTGAATCATCAAGCATTCTTGCCGGCATCTACGAAAGCGTCAACACTCATTGGTGGCACGAAAAAAGACTAATTGAGGCATACAATGAAGCTATTAAAAATATCACCCAAACAAATTAAACACATCTATAAATACTCTTTAATTCTAGCTCAAATAAAATGCACGGCTAACAAAGCGGTTTAACGCAGGAAAATAGGCTTGGCCCATTTTCCGGTTAGCCGCGCCGTTCGATGAAATTATTAACGAATATATAAGGATCACATGGATAGGAATAAGAGCAACAACACCAAACATGAGAAGCAGCAGAGTTCCACAGCCGCATGGACTGGAAGTTACTTGGGCGTGGGTGCTGCGATCGGTGTGGCAGTTGGTGCCGCGACCGACGACATTGCCCTGTGGCTTGCTTTGGGGACAGCTTTGGGAGCAGCCATGGGTGGCATTGGCAGTGCGGTGCGGTGCAAGCGCAAGAAATAGAAGGTGATTGTTTCCGAGAGAAGCGATGGCAATAGCGAGGTTCTAAAGAGGTTACACACGCGTATGGTTGGTTGCGGACTAGATGAAAGTTAAAAAACGAACCAGTCACTGGATCTGACGTGAATCGCTGGCGCGATTCCCGCAGATCAGCTTTACATTATATTGCAATGGAATAATTATGAATCAAGTTGAAGTATTAAAGAAATTTGGTGGTTTATACATCGCTGATGAAAATACTTATAAAATGGGAATTGATCAACGAATCACAAAGCAGATTGCAAAGAGATTTAAGGACTTAACTATATTAGAAACTTGTACTGGTGCAGGTTTCACAACAATATCTTTAGCAAAAGTAGCAAAAAAGGTGATAACAATCGAGATTAACCAAAATAATCAAAACCAGGCTAAACAGAATATTCAAATAGCAGGTTATTCGGATAAAGTGGATTTCATCCTTGGTGATGCATTGGATAACAATTTACTAGTCACTTTGAAAAATATAGATGCCGCACTTTTAGATCCAGATTGGAATGACATCGGTATCACACATGTCTATAAATTTAAAAATTCGAATATGAAACCTCCAGCCGATATTTTATTAAAAACAGTCTTAAACATTACCCAAAATATTTTATTAATATTACCACCTTTTCTTTCTGAGAATGAATTTGATGACCTAAAGGAATATGAATTACAGAAAATCTATTTAGATGGTGAACTTGTGCTATTTTGTATTTATTTTGGTTCTTTAAAAAGAATAATTGGCGTATCACAAATGAATATTTCGGAATAATGCCATATAACCATTCGCCGACGACTACGCGAGCAGCCGCTGGCCTCTGGACTTTCTGTTGATGGCCTTTGTGCTCCCGCGGCTGAGCTTCATCGTTATACGCCTTCTAAGTGTCAGAATAACGGGTATCTAAACTTGAAAAAATCTTTTTTAATACTTTTTATTTTCCTCATCTTTTTTGTTTTCCTTTCGTGCGATGGAAGATTAAGGGTAAAAGGATATACTTATAACAACTCTCTCATAAACGGAGTTGTCAGTGATTCCTTATTCGTTATTTCAGAAAAAGGGATTCCCATCAATGACGCAAAAATAATGATTTATAATTTTTTGAATAATGATCTTTCCATTAAAAATCTAAATCCTACGGTAATATTATCAACTGACAGTGCAGGTTATTTCGAATGGGAAACAATTATTCCGCCTATGCAGGAGTTTAGTGGGGCTTTAGTTACACAAAAAAATGGCTATAGGAATGATACTTTATATTTTAAGTACAAATCGTCAATTAAACCCTATAAATTTATAGTGAATTTAAAACAGTATTAAACAAAGCTTGTCGGTGTATAACATTTGTTTTAACGTAGGATCACTAAAAAACAAAATTAAGCCAAACATTCGCACAAAAAACCACTTATTAACCAATCTTCAGATGAATTGGAATATTGTCGTGGTATTTTTAGATTAAATAAGGTAGCATTATGGTGGTGGAAAGATATGGAAAAATTAAAAAAAATATCAAAAACATTTTATATCCTTTTGCTTTCTGCTGCTTATAAATAATCAAAGAACAAACTCAAATACTGCCCTAGCAATCTGTCAAAAATTGAAATAAGTAAAATACAAATTACAATTAAATTAATAATGTCTCTTTCTAAAAAAAATATATTCATATTTTTAGTGCTATTTGCGGCTTTTTCGCTGTTATCTGCGCAGGAAGATTATGTCCTTAATGATATTGATTTTAGAGGCAATGAAACTTTCTCTG
Organism: Caldithrix sp.; assembly: GCA_014730185.1. Taxonomy (GTDB): domain Bacteria; phylum Calditrichota; class Calditrichia; order Calditrichales; family Calditrichaceae; genus WJIP01. The sequence goes on from WJIP01000079.1 coordinate 9,769, forward strand.
AAGATGTGCTTTTAGAGCAGGTTGCTATGCACGGCAGCGGTTTATTCAGCAAGTATATTATGGGTGATGAACCTTTTAATTTCAGCGAACAAATTTTAGAAAGTGATCTGGAAAGAGTGGTTCGTTTTTATCAAAAAGAAGGCTTTTTATATGCACGAGCTGAAAAAGGTGAAATTAAGCTAGACAATGCTGACGAAGAGATAGATTTGTTGACGATTGACATAACAGAAGGAGAAGCAATCCGCATCGCTGAAGTCAGTTTTGCATTTAAAATGCACAGCGCTTCCAAAAACCTTATGCAGGATTCTCTGATCCAAGAAACCCACGACAAAATGATTCTACAAACCGGCAAGCGTTTTCGTGATCAGGCTCTGCAGCAAGACCGGCAAACAATGGTGGAGCACTTCAATGACAGAGGATACGCTTATACACATGCCCGCTATGATCTCAGCTTGGATGAGCAGACCGGGACAATAGATATAACCTGGGAGATTGATCCGGGTCCGCGTTGTTTTTTTGGCTCAATAACTATTGCAGGCAACGAACATGTTTCCGATGAATTAATTTACGAACAGTTGAAATTTAAAAAAGGAGAGCTTTTTCAGTCCGGTATTCTGGATGAATCTCAGCAGCAGATCTACAGTTTAGGTTTATTTCAAATTGCAACTGTAAAAGCAATACTTGGAGAAAAAGATAAAAAAACAATACCCGTTAAAATACAAGTTAAAGAAGCACCGCGTCTAACTACCCGTTTCGGGGTGGGATACGGCAGCGAAGATAAATTCAGAGCTTTTACAAGCCTGCAGAGACTGGGGTTTTTAGGGGGTGCCCGGCGGATCGAACTGTTACTGAAACATTCCGGGCTGGAACCTTATAACATCAACCTGAAATGGATTCAGCCGCAGTTTTTAACGCGCCACACGTCCATCACACTCAATCCTTTTTTTCGAAGAGAAACGGAACCAGGATTTTCTGCCCGTCGTTTGGGTTTAAATATACCGCTTAATCATCAGTTCAGCGGGTATTTGAAAGGTTCAATTGCTTATTACCTGGAAAATATGCGTCAGGATTTTAATAGCGCTGATCCCGAATTCAGCAAGCGCAGCCGGGAAGATTTTAACTATGCCAAATCCGGTCTTTTGCTGGGTATTATTCTGGACACATCCCGGCCAATGTTTTCTCCGCAGCAGGGCCTTTTTGGTTCTGCAAATTTTAAGATAAACGGGCTGCCCTTTCCCGGGGACTTCAACTACACCCGGCTCCTGGTTGATTTACGCCGCTATCAAAAACTTTACGGTTTAGTTTTGGCGTTGCGTTGTAAATTCGGTGTGATAAATTCTTATGATGATGACGGTTTTGTACCTGTGGAAGATCGTTTCTACTCAGGGGGTAGTATGTCAGTGCGCGGTTGGTCGCGTTCTACTCTTGGGCCATTACGTAAGAACAGTGATCCTATTGGAGGAAAAAGTTTGGCAGAGGGCTTTATCGAGTTGCGCTACCCAATAATGGGCATTGTTACCGGAACATTTTTTTTGGACTCCGGAAATGTCTGGCAGCCTTCTTATCATCATAAACTGCAAGATTTACGCTATGCCGCCGGTTTTGGTATAAGAGTCAATACGCCGATCGGACCGGTGCGTCTGGATTTTGGCTGGCCGATATATGACCGTGAGAAGGCGGGACAAATCCACATCAATGTCGGAGAAGCATTTTAATTATTTTACAGATAAGTGTTATTTTTTATGCAAAAAAAACTGCATCGTTTATTAAAATTTTTCTTATATACTTTATTAGTTCTTTTTTTGGTTGCCTTACTATCGGCTGTCGCAATCCAGACCCGTCCGTTTAAAAACTGGCTTAAAGATACCATTGTGCAAACAGCTAATAAACAACTTAACGGTGAGTTGCAGATTGAACGCATCGACGGCAATTTCTTCAGCCATGTGGATTTGTCGGGTATCTTTTTAAAAGTTGAGCAGGATACTCTGCTTTCATTACCAAAATTGCAAGTAACCTATTCACTTCCGGCTTTAGTTGGCGGCGAGATAAATGTTAATTCGCTACTTATCGATTCGCTTTACCTGAAATTGAAGCAGCTTCCTGACACTACCTGGAATATTACAGCCCTTATTAAATCCGACTCTATACAGGTAGAAGAGGATACACTTAAAAACAGCCGGCCATTCGGTTGGCCTATAAAGCTCGATGACCTGCGGCTTAAAAATGCAGCTATCAGGATTAATGCCGCCGATTCTCTTATCCCTGAAAAGATTGATAACTTCAATATCCGGCTGGCCGCTTTTTACAGTGAAGAACGCCAGGAGCTGCAGCTAAAAGAATTTAGCCTGAGCACAAAAAAACCAGCGCTTGATTTAAAGGAAATCTCTTTTCATTTTCAGCGTGACGAACAGAACGTTTCTTTAAAAGACTTTACTTTACAAACCCGGGAAAATGCTTTGCAAGGCCTGGGTAGCTACTATACAAGAGGTGAAAAAGAGTCATCCGGAAACCTGCAAAGCAAACCGATTCAATTGCAAGAGTTCCGTGTTTTTCTGCCGGACATGCAGATCAAGGTTCAACCTGAGTTATCGTTTTCATATGCCTATCAATATGATTCACTTTTTGCAAACCTTATAATCGAAGATAAGGATCAAAAGATTTCGTTAAAATTAAACGCATCTAATCCTTTTTCCCTTATGGAAACCAGAAATGGAAAGAAGTTTAAATATGACATCAATATACAGATGCTTAATTTAAACCTGGCACATTGGGCGGGTGATCCAAAATTTAACTATCTTGTAAACGGCGCTATTCATGTAAAAGGGTATGGTATTACTCCCCTTAATGCCGAATTGAGCTACCGGGCAGATTTCAAAAACTGCTTCATTATGCAAAATCGGATCAGGGAGATCAGTCTGGATGGAAGATATGACCGGGGCGATATGAAAACAGCGTTTAAGGCTGACGGCGATTTCGGTCTGATATCCTTTGATGCGGATATAAGCAATATACTCAATTCAGCTCAATACAAACTTTGGGTGGATGGTAATCGGCTTGATCTTTCAGCATTTACCGCCAATGATACTTTCAAAACAGATCTCTCGGTGCGCGCGGAAATATCCGGGAGGGGATTTGAGCCGCAAAAAATGAAAGGCAGTGGTCAGCTGCAATTCATCCCTTCAACGATTTCCGGGATTGAAATAGATACACTTTTCGCTAATCTGCGATACGATGGACCACAATTCACTATTGATACATTACATTTAAACAGCAATTTAGCCCGCCTGAATCTTAGTGGTATACTAAATTATGCAGGTGAAAATCACCTGCGATTAAAGACAGAGTTGGATGATTTAATGACTTTAAAATCTTTTATCGCCGCCGATACGTTACACGCTGCAGGTTTTTTATCAATGCAAATCAGCGGAAAAATGGATTCGCTCAGGGCGGTTGCTGATTTCAACCTGGACAGTCTTCTGTTTAATCAATATTCCCTGGAAGCACTGAACGGTTCTGGTTCGATTTTAAACCTTTCGGACACGATCAGCGGCCAAGGAAATGTGCACGTGGTTAATCTCGATTCGGATGCAATAAAACTGGACAGTGTTGGCTTGCAAGCCAATTTAACGAACCAAAATGTATCAATTATTCTTGATATCTCACGTAGGGATTTTAATGCTTATTTAAAGGGCAATTATTCTCAGGACTCAACTTCTCAATTTCTTTTATCCAAACTGGAGTTGAACAAAAAAGATCAAAATTGGCA
>WJIP01000001.1 GCA_014730185.1 Caldithrix sp.
CTCGGTTTCTATAATTTTAATTTTAGGATCCCCAATATCCTTAATGACCTCTCGTGTTCGGTCATTTTCATCTCCTCTTCCAACAGCGATAACAAACTCATTACAAATCGGTAAAATGGATTGTATGGCCTCCTTGACAGGATAATAAAGTTTGATGCCGTTACGTACAAATGAAAAGCCGCTGATTTTCATTTAAAATTTTAATCTCCAGCAAATTTGTTTTTGTTAACTTTTTTAATCGTCCTGAATCTCTATATCATTGTATTCCATGAAATCCCTTATTTGTGAGAAAAGAAATGGCAAAATCCGTTTAATCTCTATTTTTATATCTGTAAAGCTTTGCCTGAAGAATTTTTTATCTTGTCCGATCGGATCTGCAATGGAAACATTTGAAACCTGTATATCGCGTTTCCAGCTTTTGAGCAACACAATTTTTTCCCTCTTCAAAGGGTAATTGGCTCTCAAGTAATTATAATGATTCAATGCCATGCAAAACACAATATCGGATTCTTCCATCAGCTTTTTTTGCACCCCTTTTGAAAAATGCTGCGAAATATCCAGCCCGTTCTCTTTGCTAACCTCAATAGCATTGGTGTCCGCCAAACGGTCATCGATACCCAAAGTTCCGGCTGATTGTATTTGCATAACATCTTTGTATTTTGTTTTCTCAATATGGGCTTTTAAGATTGCCTCGGCCATGGGTGAACGGCAAATGTTGCCTGAACAAACAAACGTGACCGTAAACCGCGATTTTCGTTTTTTAAAGCCAACCTCAGGCAGTTTTTCATTTAATGCGTCTATTAGTACGGCACCCTCTCTAAAAACTAGATAGGGACTTTTTGTCATATCGATAATAGTTGAACCGGCACTTTCGGCGATAGGGCCTGCATCCAAAATGGCATCCAACTTATTTCCAAAGTAGGCAACAACTTCTTTGATAGATTTAACATTTTCTTTTCCGGATAAATTTGCACTTGTGGAAGTAATAGGCCATTCCAATTGTTCACTCAGGGCATGACATACCGGATGATCGGGCAGACGAAAGCCTATTTTTTTTAGAGGTCGGTTGAGTTTGTCATAATGTCGGAAAAATGGAAGTGAATAATCAAATTTCTTTTGGAGAAGGACAGTTATTTTGCCCGGCAGTAGTTCACTTAAATGATGGTATTGCTCGACCGGCAGTACACCGCTGAACATTTCAATCTGTTCAAAATCCTTTATCAGCAAAGAGAAGGGTGCTGTGCTATCTCTGCCTTTCAGTAAAAACAAACGATTTAAAGCCTGTTCATTGTAAATATCCACACCCAATCCATAAAGCGTATCCGTGGGATACACCAAAACTCCCCCCTTGCGTACAATATCCACTGCTTGACGAACGATTTTCGGATCAGGATGAATCGGATCAATTTTAAAATATTGCATACAATCTCACATTTCCAGAGGCTTTGTTTTCCATCGCCGGTGCATCCAAAACCATTGCTCGGGATACTTTAAAACCCATTTTTCCAGAGCTTTTGTGTGTTGCTGTGTAATATGGCGTACTTTTTCATCGGTAACCGCAGTGGGCTCTCCTTCGGCAACTTTTTCATAGTATACCTCAAATTGGCCATAATCGCGCCGCACAGATATAATAGAGATAATAGGGGCACCGGTTCGTAAATGAAAAACGGCTGTTCCTACAGCGGTGGATGATGGGTAGCCTAAGAAATCAACAAATATGCCCCTTTTCCTAGCATCCTGATCGGTTACGATAGCTAATATTTCGTTATTCTGCAGGGCCTTTACCCCTTTTTCCATGGCTTCTCTGGTGTAAATTACCTTAACATTTTCATCACTTCGATGTTTTTCGACAAGTTCATTAACATAAGGATTGCTCTGCGCTTTTGCAATGCCGTTAACAGGATGCCCCATCAGGCCGTGCATTCGTCCTAACCATTCAAAATTTCCGAAATGTCCCGAAATCAAAATAACACCATGCCCTTTGGACAAAGCCTCTTCAACCATTTCTTCATTATGCAGTTTAAAATGTTGCTGTAAATTATCCCTGGATAGTTTCTTGGATTGCAGAAATTCCATCCATAAAAAAACAAAATTTTTGTATATTAAATTAATCAACTCTTTCGGGGGTTTAGGCCATCGAGATTTATAAACTCGGTGTAAATTATCTTTGATTACTCGTCTGCGATAACGGAACACATGGGCGATAAAAAAATATAATATGAGGGCCATTCGCTTGCCGGCCTTAAAGGACAGGTAATTGAAAAATTTGAGTAACAATTGGACGATACGGTATTCAATTTTATGCATATTTTAAGTTATCAATTTCCCAAAATATTAGCAAGTAGGCTTTAATTGGTGATTTTGATATTAACCGCAATAATTTGAATTTACTGCATTAAATATTTAATTTATGAGTTTATAGTTAATTTGAGTCTAGGGTGGCTGGTGACTAAATTACAAGTTGTATCTTAATTACGGCCATTGTTTATTAAGTTAATAAATTCAATAGGTAAAAGTAGTCAATAAAATCATTAGAGACAAAGAGATGATTCAAAAATGTTTTGAGGAGATATACGCTTTATGATGACCAAATTAAGAGAGTTCAGCAAAGTATTTATTATAATTGTGGTTCTTTCATTCATTGGTTTAATGGTTTTTGAATGGGGCGCCAACTATGGTGGAAGGCAAAAAGAAAATAATGTGGTCGGCAAAGTTAACGGCACAGAATTAACTTATCAGGAATTTTCGCAGCTATACCAGCAGCTTTATCAAAACCAGCGGGCGCGTGCCGGTGAAAACGTACAATTTACCGAATCCGATTTACAACAAATTCGGGATCAGGTTTGGGAACAGTTCATCCAGAGGACTCTTTTTAAAAGTCAGATGGAAAAACTGGGAATCGCCGTTAGTGATTCGGAAATTGTTTACCAAATTATGCATTATCCCCTGCCCGATTTTAAACAACATCCTTCCTTTCAAACCGAAGGCGAATTTGATATGAGTAAGTACCGCCAGGCTATGGGTAATCCCAATATTCCCTGGCAACAGGTGGAAGACATCTACAGACAACAAATTCCTTTCCTTAAATTACAAAATATGATTAGCAGTACGGCCAGAGTAAGCCCTGAAGAACTACGTTATGAATTCAAAAAAAATAATGTGAAAGTTAAGGTTGAATATTTAGGCGTGAATAACAGTCAGTTTCAGGATGCGGGTGTAAAAATTACGGATGAGCAGGTAGAAGCTTTTTATAAAGCGCATAAAGAGGATTATAAACAAAATGAACGCCGCAAGTTGAAATATGTACGTTTCCCCATTGAAACCACTGTTGAAGACACGGCCCATATTTTGGAAGAATTTAACCGAATCCGGGAGCGGCTGGCTAATGGCGAAGATTTTAACGCATTAGCAAGTGAATACTCTGAGGACCCTTCCGTCTCTCAAAATTCCGGTGACCTGGGCTATTTCGATCGAAATTCTATGGTTAAACCCTTTTCGGAAGCTGCATTTAACGCATCGGTTGGCGAAATTGTTGGACCGGTTAAAACCAATTTTGGCTTTCATTTGATTAAAGTTGAAGACAAAAGAACACAGGAAGGAACCGAACAGGTTAAAGCAAGCCACATTTTATTAAAAGTTCGCCCCGCACCTTCCCATATCGAAGAACGTAGTACCGAGGCTCGATTCTTCAGTGAAGATGCCCAAAATGAGGGGTTTGAGCAGGTTGCCGAACAAAACGAATATGAAATACAAGAAACCACTTTTTTCGAAGAGCAAACCGGGTTTATACCCGGAATAGGCAATAACCGGGCTGTTATGAATTTTGCCTTTGCTTCTAAAAAAGGTGAGGTTTCCAATGTGTATCGGCTGGAAGATGAGGCTTTTGTCGTGGTAAAGGTTGAAGAAATCCGGGCAGCCGGTTACCGCGAATTGGAAACAATTAGGCCGCTTGTTGAAAACCGCGTAAGGCTGGAACTGGCAAAGGAAAATGCAAAATCATTTATGCTTGGCTTAAAGGAAAAAATTGAATCCGGCCTTAGCTTCGATTTAATCGCCAGACAGGATACGTCCAAAAAATTGCGAAATGAAGTTACCAAACTTTTCGGATTACAAGATAATGTAAAAGGCGTTGGTAAATCCATTGTATTCAACGCCCATGCCTTAAATCTGAGTGTGGGTGAAGTCTCTGACCTTGTAGAAACCGAGCGCGGTTACTATTATCAAAGAGCTTTGGAAAAAACCGAATTTGACAGCAGTGCCTTCGCCGCTCAAAAACAACAAATTGAGCGTCGGTTGTTATCTCAAAAAAGGAATGAACTCTTCAATAAGTGGTATGAAAATTTAAAAGAAGAAGCAAATATCGTGGACAATCGCAAAATGTTTAATTTATAAAAACGTACTTCCTGAAAGTCGTTCTATAGATAAAAACCCGTCTAATGAGGCGGGTTTTTTTGTGCATTCTTTATAATTTATTTGCGAATATCCTGCTCGAGGGAAGCGTTGTTCTCTTTAGCATACTTCAAGCATTTCTGCCAGTCGGATTCATAAAAAACACGGACTTTTTCTAAGTCCGATGGTGGAATCAAAGGTTCATCATCCAACCACGAATCGGGAATCAATAACGAACTGTACAATACCATGTATCGGGCCAGCATACGCGACTGCTTTTGTATTTTACGCAGATAATATTGATCGGAATAATTTGTCTGTTGTCTGAATACATGTCGGCTGACATACCGGATGCATTTTAACTGTTTTTCGTTATAAGATCTATGCCGCGGATTCAGATTTATATCTTCCTGATTATATGTTGCTCCTATATACGAGGCTAATCGGTTAAAAAATTTATGAGCATCTTTTTTAAAATCATCATAAAACAATACAAATGGTTTATGATTAAAATTTTTTTCCAGAGTTAATAGTTTCGGATAATAATACACATCATTTATTTTCCAGTCACCGGTGTCCTTGGATAAATCCAAAAACTCATTAAATAAAAGAGACCTTCCGTTTTTTACCTGTCTACGATATTGAGAAGCCATCCAGCCGTCATGTTGCCGTAGTACAATTATGGGTCGGGCATCGGGATAATGTGCTGCGATCTTTGTGGTTTCGGTTTCCAGTTGCCTATCAAACTCGTTGGACACAAGATATTTATTATGGTTGGTTTTCTTTATAATGTTTACGTATTTGTCATTACGATATTTAGTGCGTTGTATGTAGTGAATTCCTTTAAATTTTGGAAAAACATCATACTGCAGATACGTTGTACCTGTTTTACCCAGGCCAACATGGAAATATATTTGTTTAGATTGTGACATTTTAATAACACATGTTCTATATTACTTTATACTTGTTTGAATTATAAAACCAATTAATTTTATATAATTGTTCAAATTTGGTTATTATTATTCCTTAACGTCTCATTGTCCCGATCGCTTCAATCAAATCTTTGAACTGTAATTCATCCAATGCCTGATCGGCGTCGCTCAATGCAGTCGATGGATTAAAATGCACTTCCACCATCAACCCATCTGCACCAGCGGCTAAAGCCGCTTTTGAAACAGGTTTGATAAGACGGGCTAAACCTGTGGCATGACTGGGATCTACAATGACTGGTAAGTGTGTCATTTCCTTAAGCAAAGGGATGGCACTAATATCCAGAGTATTACGGGTTGATGTTTCAAATGTTCTTATTCCTCTTTCGCACAATATTAACTGCTGATTGCCCTGAGCCAGAATATATTCAGCAGATAACAGCAGTTCTTTTACAGTTGCCATCATGCCTCTTTTAAGTAAGAGGGGTTTTTGGGTTTTACCGACCTCTTTAAGCAGAACAAAATTTTGCATATTGCGGGCACCAATCTGCAGGATATCCGCATATTCTGCCACCAGGGCCACATCCTCCACACCCAGAACTTCCGTTACCACAGGTAAATTGTAATACGATCCTGCTTCTCTCAGAAGGCGCAATCCCTCTTCACCTAATCCCTGAAAGCTGTAAGGACTGGTCCTTGGTTTAAAGGCTCCACCGCGTAAAAAATGAGTACCGGATTCCGCAGCTATTTTTGCCGTTTCCATCATTTGATGACGGCCTTCCACGCTACACGGGCCAGCTATTAGTGTGAAATTTTGATCGCCGATATGCTTATCGCCTATGTGCACCACAGTTGAATCACTACGATATTCCCTGCTGTATAGCGGTGCTTTTTTCTTCTTTCGGATAGACCCTCGGGGGCTCAAATGGCTATCACGGTCTGGTTCCTCAAAGTGAGGATAAGACCCGAAAATATGCACAAATCCCGTTAGATTTTTAATTTCCTCAAAAGCTTCACTTATGTGGAATTCACTTCTGTGACCATCCATGTCTACAAAGAAATGATATTTCCAGGGTTCGGTCTTATGGGGTCGCGATGTAAGCATGGTCAAATTTACGCCATTCTGTTCGAATACGCCCAGGCATTGATAGAGCATACCCGGTTGATCCAGTGTGTCAAATACAGCGGAGGTTTTCCACGAAAGATACGGCGTTTTTTCCGTTGGGCCTGATTTATGAGCAACAAGCACAAACCGCGTCTGGTTGTTGGGATAATCTTCAATGTTATTTTGTAATATTTCCAATCCGTAAAATTCTGCGGATTCCGTGCTGGCTATCGCCGCTATATCTTTCAAACCTTTTTCTGCAATCATTTTAGTACTACCAGCCGTGTCATAAGTAGGCAGGATATCCACATCGGAAAATTTTCTTAAAAAAACCTCGCATTGGGAGATGGCGGCCGGATGAGAATAAATTGTTTTAATGTCATTCACTGTTATGCCGGGATAGGCTATAAGCGCATGGTGTATGGGAATGATTACTTCTTTTATGATGGTCAGTTTATTTTCCAGTAACAGATCATAATTGTGGGTTATAATACCAACAATTGAATTTTCTATTGGCAATAAACCATAATCCACATTTTCCTTTTTCAAAGCCTGTACCACATCATACGAGGTTCGAAAGGCCAATGCCTGCACCGCATTGGAACTTTCTTTGTACAAGCATTCCACCGCTTTTTCGCTATAGGCGCCCTTTTCACCCTGGTACCCTATGCGTAATGTATTAGTATTCTGCAAATCTTCCTCATCGCAAAGGTGCTATGATCGTTCCAAACCATGCCAGGCCAGTGCGGCAGCTCCCAGAACAGCAGAATTACCATTATGTAATCCGGATGGTATGACGTCAATTTTGTCACGAAACAATGGCAGAACATGATTATTCATATGACGTATGGTGGGTTCGAATAATAGTTGGCCCGCTCTTGCCAAACCGCCAAATAAGATGATCGCTTGTGGACGACTGAAAGCAATAAAACTTGCCAAACTGATGCCTAGCATCTTACCGGTAAACTCGAAGGCCTCTTGGGCAATTGCATCTCCTTTTTCAGCGGCTTCGGCAATATGGACCGCTTCCAAGTCCTCAATAGAATTATGTCTTAAAATACTCTCACCAATATTTTTGGCCAGTAACTCATGTACCGTGCGCTTCAGGCCGGATGCCGAAACATATGTTTCCAAACAACCATTGAGGCCGCATTTGCATTGTCTGCCGTTCGGGATCACACATACATGTCCCAACTCACCGGCAAAACCATCATGACCGTAAACCAGATCGCCATCAACGATGATACCGCTTCCTAATCCCGTACCCAATGTAATTACGATTACGTTCTTCATTCCCTTGGCCGCACCAAAATGCATTTCACCAAGGGCTGAAGCATTGGCATCGTTCGTTATAAACAAAGGTTTTGCAAGATACTGACCGAATATCTTTTTGACATCCACAAACTTCCATCCCAGATTCGGCGCGTTCTCGATAGTATTTTTGAAGTAATTGGCATTGGGTGCCCCCATACCAACGGCTTTAATGGATGATGTGGTTATGCCATTATTAAGTACACTATGGATTCGATCAGTTATGCGGGAAAAAAGCTGTTCGGCTCCTTTTTGCGCATCCGTGGTGATGGTAATCTCTTCCTTTACATGGCCATTCCGGTTGACTAATCCAAAGACGGTATTGGTACCTCCAATATCAACTCCCAGCACATACTCTTTTTGATTGTTCATTTTTTTCAATCACATTTTACGGATTAAAAAAAAACCCGATTTTTACGGGGTTTCTAAGTTTATTTATGTTTTCATTTTAATAAAATATCATATATCAAGCAACTTCGTGAATTGAATTGAGTTCTTCACGATCAAATTGCTGTGATCCATCAAGATAAGCATCCCATGGCGGATTGATATTAAGCTCGTCCAGCCAAGTAGCATTCATATCAAAATCGGCATAAAAGGGTATATTAATCAATTCAGGTTTACGGCTCTGAATAAGCTTCAATAAAAATTTCTTTTCTCCGCCAAGACTGATAATGCCATCCACTAAAACTTTTCCCGGATCTGTTGACATGGATGGACCACGTACGGTTTTAGCTAAACCTGAAACCTGTGAGTATGCTTCGGTAAAGATTTGATAAGCCCTGGCCAGGGGTACTGCAAAGTATTCATGAGCTCCCGTATCCCTCTCAATGAACATGTAATATGGAACCATACCTAAATTGACCTGAGTGATCCACATATCACGCCATAACGCACCGGAATCATTTATTCCTTTAATGAGCGGAGCTTGCGTCCTGATAATTACACCAGCATTTTTTAGCCGCTCAGCGGCTTTGATAACTTTTTTTGTTTGAAGTTCTTTTTCATGACTAAAATGAGCCATCAGTGCAATCTTTTTACCAGCCTTTTGCAAAGATTCGAATTTTTTCATCAATACATCACCCTCTTCGTCCAGAAAACGTTCAGGGTGAAATGCCAGTGCTTTCGTACCTATGCGGATATTTTTTACATGCTGAAGTTCTTTTTCTATCATGGTATTTAAATAGGGAATTAATTGGCTATTAGACATCCACAGGGGATCGCCTCCGGTAAATAAGACGTCGGTTACTCCTTTATTATAGGCTAAATAATCAAACAGTTCGGTTTGTTCTTTGGATTTGAATTTATGTTCTTCCAGATTTACGAACTGGGCCCATCGAAAACAGTATGTACAATAGGAGTGACAAGTTTGCCCCTGAGCTGGAAAGAAAAGTACGGTCTCCTTATATTTATGCTGAATGCCCCCAAACAATCGATCGCCAATGCTTGGAATATTATCCTTTTGATTGGCTGGGTGCGGATTCAGGTCATGTCGGATCCGGGCAACAGCTTCCCGCTCTTCTTTGAGCGATTTAGCTGCAGTAAGTAGTTTCCAATGTTCATCACTTAACATATCCCTGCGCGGAAATGTAAGCTTATAAATAGGATCACTGTCCCGATGTGCCCAATCTATTAATTCCTCTAAAACATATTCACTTACTTTAAACGGAAATACCTTGGTTAAATATTGTAATTCCGCTTTTTCCGTCGAGGAAATTTTATCCGCATACGAGGAGCGTAAAAAACGTTTGATCGTATAAAACATAAAACGTACCTCATTTAGTTTTACTGATACGTGGGCACAGCCTTCAATGCATAACTCTGCTCAGGAATAAAGAGAAGAAACCTGTCTAAGTCTGGGCGCACGGTACTACGTTATTTTCAGACCGTAAATAGAAGTTTTACCGCATTAAAAAACATGCAGTAAACATATTCTGCAGAATTCTGGTTTTATTAAATCTAACATGCAAGATAGTAAAATTATATGCCGATTTCAAGTTTCGGTGATTTTATGTAAACAATTTCAACTTTCAATTGTATGTTACATCGATACATATGAGATAGATCTATAGTTCATTTGTCTGGTTAAAAATGTGTCATTGCTTTTATATTCTTGACAGTAAGAAGGTTTGATAATATTTTATTTTTAAATTTTATTTTAAAGAAAGTGAGAATAATACATGCGGCAAAGTGAACAAAATGTAAAATCGTTGTTGGTTACCTACTCCATTTTCGCCATTGCCATGGCCTATCTGGAATCTGCCATTGTGGCCTATTTAAGAGCCCTCTATTATCCCGATGGCTTTGAATTTCCGTTACACATAATTGTTGATCAGTATGGATTTATAGAAATCGGCCGGGAAGCGGCAACTCTAATTATGTTGTGGTTCGCTGCCCGGATGGCTTCCTCTTACTTTAAAGAACGATTTACACTATTTGTATTTTTGTTCGGTGTCTGGGACCTGTTTTATTATTTCTGGCTGAAAGTGTTTTTAAACTGGCCCACGAGTTGGCTGGAATGGGATATTTTGTTTCTGATCCCAGCTCCCTGGACCAGTCCATGGTTAGCGCCTGCCCTGGTTAGTGTTGGCTTTGTGGTAACGGCCTTTATCGTCATAACTCGGCTGAATGAATTCCCGGAGTATATTTTTTCCCGTACGGAGTGGTTACTGGAAGTTGCCGCAGCCTTAATTATATTGGGGTCCTTTTTCTGGGAAGTATTCGACGTCATGGCCGGGGAAGTTCCGGAGTATTATCCCTGGTGGCTTTTCTTCATTGGCTATGCTTTGGCCATAAGCGTATTCATCAGGCGATTGCGTTTAAATAAGCAAACTAAGAGTGTTTAATTTTTTAAAGCCTATGATATCGGAATCCTAATAACTTTGCTTAAACGACAGATCGCTTACAAAATGCCGGTATTCCCATCAAAATCTTGTTGCTCCAATTCCTTAATAATTTGGGATTGTTGTTGGAGCAAATGACCTATAGGACGGTTATTTTTTTGATATCCGGCGATTAATATCTGAATTTTCTTTTGCATTTCCTTAAATAAGGACTGTTTTTCCACACGTGTTAGGTAAGGATTATTTATGTGTTTCTCCATGGCCTTCAGGCGGAAGTTATCCATGCCCCAGTATTGCCGGGAAAGCTGATCGGCATGTCCACCATACTTTTCAATCAAGGCTTGATTATCCAATCCAATAATAAATTGAGCGGCAATCCTCAACCAGAGATCGTAGTCTTCACATACCGTAAAATTCTCATCAAATACGCCCACTTGTTCAAAAACACGGCGATGTACGATAACAGCGGAAGGCGAAACGATGCACAGGGGTAAACTCTTCCTGAAAATCCAACCCCCAAATTTACGATGTTTGCGTTTAGGATTAACTCTTCGTCCACCGCGAATCCATATTTCCTCACTCTGGAAAATGCTATAATGTGGATTTTCTTGCCAAAATTTTTTTGCTTGTTCCAATTTTTGAGATAACCAAACGTCATCACTATCCAGAAAAGCCAGCCAGGGGCTGTTCGCCAGTTGTATTCCGGTATTTCGTGCTTTTGATACCCCCGAGTGTTCCTGATGCACGATCTTGATTTTAGAACCAAACGTATCCAAAACCTTGGCGGTATAATCTGTGGAGCCATCATCAATCACAATAACTTCTGCTGGGAGGTCTGTTTGTGCTAACACAGATTCAATAGTCCGCACAATCAATTGCTCACGGTTATAAGCCGGAATAATTACCGAAATATCCATATAAAATATGTGTTAATAATTGCATTTTACATTTATTGAATATTAAATTATATCAAATACAAGCTGACACAACCGGTGTTTTTCTATTTTTACGTTCTCTGATTGATCGCAAATGCGTAACTTTTAAAAAATAATCATCTTAACTAAGTTCTTAACGGATTCCATTCGATTTATTTATTAATTACATAGAAGAAATTTAAAAATTTTTAACGCAATATTTAAATTTTTGTCCAAACCATAACAAAATTTAGGGTGTTTTTACTATGCCATCCAACTTTTTTTCACGCATACCTATCTGTGGAATATTATTGCTTTTTGTAATTCAGGTGTCGTCTTTTGCCCAAACCAATATTGCCGTCATTGATTTGGCTAGCAGAGGCAGTTTACAGCCTTCCGAGGTGCGTACTCTAACGGATCGACTGCGATCTTCTCTGGTTCAAACCGAAGCATTCACCGTCCTGGATCGTAGTCAAATGGAAACCATATTGGAAGAACAGGGATTTCAATTGAGCGGTTGTACCTCCACGGAATGTGCCGTGGAAGCCGGCAAAATATTAGGTGTACAGGACATTGTCACCGGTTCCATAGGTCGCGTGGGAAAGCTATTTACCGTTGATATTTTACTGGTTGATGTAGAAACCTCGCAAATAAAATCTTCGCTTACCCGCGATCATTACGGACAGACGGAGGGATTGGTCAACCTGATGGGGATTTTAGCCCAGGAGCTGGCTCAGTCGGTATCTGCCCTGACCTCTCAAACCTCCAAAATGGCCAGACTGTCCATTTCAAGTGAACCGGTCAACGCTGTAGTCTTTTTGAACGGTCAGCAGAGGGGTAAAACTCCGATCACACTGGATCAGATCTCTGCAGGAACACACCGGATCGCACTAGAAAAAGAAGGCTTTCAGTCCTTTACGGAAACGATATCCGTTCACAGCGGGCAAACCTTATCGTATCACCGGGATCTCAACCCTCTAATAGTAGTGACCATACAGTCCGATCCTGCAGAAGCTGAAGTCGAAATTGACGAAAAATTCATAGGACACACCCCACTGAAAACCAATATTGCTAAAAACTCTAAAATCAATATAGTGATTCAAAAAAAAGGTTTTAATGTCTGGCAGGATACACTACGTATTACAAATAATCAAACCATTCAGGCCGAACTTAAGAGCTTGGCTTCGGATGATTATACTCCATCCGACCAAGCCGGTAAAGCTCTATTGGAAAAAAAGTCATCCTCCGGCAAACGCTGGTGGTTGATTAGCGGCGGAGCGTTAATCAGTGGCGCGGCCGTATACATCTTATGGCTGAGCCAACAAGATAATAACAATGATGAGACCGGCTCCTTTCCCGATCCACCAGTCCGGCCATAAAAAAATAAATAAGCGATGCCTTTATATAAGCAATGGATTATAATAAAAAAAGTGAGATAAAAACATGATATTGAAGCGCTATCTTGTTTTGAGCATTATCTTTGTAACAATTTTTCATTTTCTTGGATTACAACAAGCATCCGGTGTAAACCTTGATGAGCTGCAAAGCAACGCGAATCATCCGCAATTGATTTCAATCGCTTTGGTTGCCAATAGTGAGGGATCCCTGGAACCGCATTTCATTTATAAAGGTACTGTATCTCAATCATCTCGAGAATTGTTAGCCCATCCCGATCAATTCATTAACCACATTGACGGCAATTCCCTGTCTTCCGTGTCTCCCCAGGATTCCGGCCGGTTTTATGTATCACAGACATTCGACCTGGATATCAGTCAAATGTTATCTTCCATGGAAAATATCAACAGTGCTTATTATGAAATACGCTTTGCAGAAGATGATGCTGGTCTGGCACTGGATTATTTTAATACCAAAGGCATCTTTCAGGTTCCTTTTACCGCCTGGGATCTAAATGGCACCCCGGATATCAAATCGGATGATATACAGCTACTCGTGCTGATCAATTCCGTGGATGGTGACAGTACGTGGGGCATAAAAGGGAACCATCCGGCCGGTTGGGAAAGTAATCCTGCTCAGGAATCGGATGCCATCTACCTCTATTATCCCAAAGAATCCTATGCCGAGTTTGAACAGGCTTATCGGGTTCAAGTGCAAACGGATAAAATTGATGAACAAGTCTTTGATGATCAGTTCGGCAAAAATATACTAAAACGTATCACTATTAATTCTCTGGATATCGACCCCCTGAACTATATCAACGCCTTAAATGGCTATGCCCGACCGAACCGCGGAACCGTAATTCGCTGGCATTTTAATGTAAATCTGGACATTGAGGAAGAACCCTTATACGGCCTTGCCAACGAGCCTTTTTCATACCCGCTTAAAATCAGTGGTTTTCCGGAACCTGATGTCATGTTGGTTGATGCACCTGAAGGCATGATTTTGAATAATAACAACGAAATCATTTGGCAACCTGATGATGGTCAGGTCGGAGGGTATGAAATCGTCATAAGGGCCAGTAATGTCAACCAAACCCTACAGGATACTTTTCCGCTATGGATCGATGCAGTGGGATGGCAACATTCTGCCATTAAAAATAATAACCTGGAAATGGATATTTTTAATAACGGTCTCATTGGCAAATCAAAAAATGGGACGGGGGCCGGTATAACCTATAAATCCAGGCAGGCCCTGGCATATGGACAATTGCTCATCGCCTGTGGGCAAAAAACAGTTTCGGGTAATCCGCACGAAAACGAAGCCGTGCATGAGTTTGCTACCCTTGACGGATTTTCGGGCGAATCAAGTCCGTTTATCGGATTTGATACGGCAATGGTTACTCAATTCACCGATGATCGGGCCAATCCGCCTTTAGAGTTACGGGTGAGGCTGAAGGTGCATACTTCGTTCGATTCGGAGTTTAAAGATATTATTCTTTTACAATATCAACTCCATAATGCATCGGATGAAAACCTCTCGGATATCTATACCGGTCTGCTCCTGAACTGGAATATAGGCACCAATAATAATGATTATGTTTTACATGATGAGGAACATAATTTATTATATATGTACGGAGAACAGGGTGAAAATGATTACTACTATGGTGCCGCTCTGTATGCCTATTCTCTGGCCAGCATAGCAGCTTTTGAGTCGGGCATAACGTTTGATGATGATACAATGGCCGAATTAATGACGATCAACACTGAGCTCCCTTCCCTGTCTAATGATTATACAAATTTATTAAGTACCGGGCCGCTTACGATTCATTCCGGCCAAAGCAAATCGGTTACTTTTATTATAACCGCCGGTGATGATCAATCTGATATTCGCAGCAAAACAGCAAAAGCTCAATCAACCGTAATTAATAGCTCACCAACCATTCGCCGGCAAATTGAGGACTTGGTTTTGTTTGCAAATAGTGCTCCTTTTAATATGGAACTTGCCGGTAATAATCCCGTATTTTTTGACCCGGATAATCAGTCTTTAATCTACCATGTACAATCCTCCCAACCCAATATTGTGGCAACCAGTATTAACGGTAGTGCATTGACGCTGCAAGCTTTGAGTGAGGGTACGGCCGTGGTCAGCATAAGTTGTGAGGATGAAGCCGGAGCGTCTACCCAACTGCAATTCGAAGTTCAGGTCTACCCCGCTTATCCTGAGTCCTATCAATTGAATTATACATTAACCTATCCCTCCCGTGATGATCCCGGTCTTTTTAAGACAAGCGAATACAAATTGGTCGGGTTTCCAGGTAAAAGCGATCTATACTTATCCGAATTAATGACCGGACATCCTGAAAAAGACTGGATTGCATTTTGGGATAATGGTAATCCGGATAATTACTATATCGGATTTGAAGAAAATGATGTGTTTAAATTACATACTGGCCGCGGTTTCTGGTTATTAGCTAACGGGAATTTGAATATTGATCACAAAGTATCAACAAGTGCTATAACGCCGGAATTACATGTCGATATCGCTTTACATGAAGGATGGAATATCATTTCCAATCCCTTTAATACCTCCGTAAACTGGCAACACATCGAAACGTATAATCAAATTGATGAACCCATTTTTGCCTATAATAGCGGTAGCTGGAAATTAGCGGATTATATTAAGCCCTATCATGCCTATTACTTTGATAATAGCAATCCATCTTTGGCAAAGTTAAAAATTCCCTATGAAGCGCAGTTTGTCAAACCCGTTGACAATCCATCATCTGCAACCTGGCAAATGAGTATTTGCCTTTGTGAAGGCTCAGTAATTACTGATTCATCCTTAGTCATTGGTGTAAACAACAACGCGCTGGCAACAATTGACCCATTCGACGCCCGTAAACCCCGCATGTTAAGTGGTCAACCAACCATCTATTTGGAGGCTGCAAAAAACGTGGATGAGCTAAGCAAACTGGCCCGAGATATCAGGGCGCCGGTGGATAGCCTGACCCAATGGAATCTTATCTTAAACAGTGCCGGCAATAGCCAGCCCATTCTAAAGTTAAATCAGGTGCAAAGTATTCCCGCAAATTATCAGATTTTTTTAACCGATGCTGGGGGTAATTTTTACATCGATTTACGCAAACAATCAAAAATAAATCTGCCCCCTGATCAAAATTCTCACAGGTTTTATTTATTGGTGGGTAAATCAACATCAATGGATCAAAAATTACAAAGTTTAATATCCAAAAAGTTCATTGTTGAGCCAAACTATCCCAATCCCTTTAATCCGCAAACCACTATTCCCGTCCAAGTACCGGAAAGGATGTATGTGGCAACCACAGTATATAACGCATTAGGCAAACATATAAAAACATTACATCGAGGTAGTCTTCAAGCCGGTAAGCATTTTATGCAATGGTATGGCAAAGATCAGGCAGGCCAAGCGGTATCTTCGGGAATTTACATTGTTGTTATTCAAACAGATCAGGGATACCGGAGTACCCATAAAATGATTTTATTGCGTTAATAGGTTATCGGATACAACTTTGGCCAGTTTATCGCAAATGGGTATATGATTTTGTTTAAATTGAACTGGGGTGTTTTCATCAGCAGTGTCGGACACTGCTTTAAGACAATAAAATGGAATTTGATGTTGCTCAGCGATACGACCTATAATATGAGCTTCCATATCCACCAATATACACCCGAACGATTGGTAAAGGTCATCTTTGACAGTGGTACTTTGAACGGGATCAATGGAAGTGACCAGACAGGTTTCGGCAAATTGTGGCAGGGTTTGAATGTTCAACGGATATATAATTTTATCATCTTTTAATGCATGAATGCGATTTATCTTGTAAACGGTGCCCAGATCTATGCCCACCTTAAGGGCTCCCGCTAAACCGATGTTCAGGATCTTATCAGGCATACGTTCTTTCAGATAGTGATGCAAATTGTAGTAAGCATTCCGATTCCCCATACCAACTCTTAAAAAATCGGTATTATATCCAGAATACAATGTAGCATCACCTACTGTTTTTTTCTTGACCGAAAACTTCTGCATTTCCATAAGCGGAAGCAGTTCTTGCTTAAAAGCAGCCACAACCGTAATCAAGCGATCCATTCTTTTTTTAACAATGCGAAGCGTAAAATATCGTGATAAGTTCCATTGAAATATTTGGCTTCTCTTAGACGCCCCTCTTCCTTAAAACCAAACTGTCCAAATAGTTGTATTGCCGGTTGGTTATAGGCAATAATTTCAGCCTCCAAACGGTGCAGGTTCAGTTCATTAAAACTTCGGTTCACCATCTGACGGATCGCCTGGTGGGCAATACCTTTTCTGCGAAAATTGTTTTTAACATATATGGTGAGTTCGGCTTTGCGGTTAAACCAGCGAATATTTCGCAAACAAACAAATCCCACTGGTGTGTTGTTGTGTTTGATGGCGTAACACATTTCAATTGGCATACCTTCGGGATATTGATGAAGTTCAGATAGATATTGCAGAGTGTCTTCATTATTCACAAGACTGCTGATAAGGCTTGACATATCATTGACTATTTCAATCGAGCAGTTTAACTGTTGTTTACTCATCGTGAGTACCTATTATACATTATGTAAAATAACCCGGCTCAAGGTGGTAATTCATCCAATGCGTAAGCTTAAATTTTAAATCAATATTCATTGTATCCGGTTGATCACCGTCATCTAAAAATCTTAATGGAATTTTCCCGGTCGATATGTTCGTTGCATCTCATTTTGATCGAGTATCATTTAAGATAAAGGATTATCTATAAATTTGCCAATTTCAAACCTAATAAACTTTCTCCGAAGCTTTCCGAGTATATTTACCGATAAATATTAATTTGTATTCAATAATTGAATGATCTTATATTTAATCCGATTTATTAATCATAAAGGTTTTATTTCATTAAAAAGACAGAAAAATGACAGATCAAAATAAAAAAAAGCCAAAAATTTTAGTTATTGATGACCTGTGGCCCAATATTCAAATCATTTCCAAACCGTTGGAAAAAGAAGGTTATGAAATTGATTACAGCCTGAGTGGAAAAGAAGGCATCGAAAAAGCGACGAACAACCATCCGGATCTAATTTTACTGGATCTTATGATGCCCAAAATGAGCGGTCACGAAGTTTGTGAAAAATTAAAGGCAAATGAACAAACCAAAGATATACCGGTCATTTTTTTAACGGCCAAAGTTTCGGAAGAAGACCTGGTTAAAGGATTTAATTTGGGAGCGGTCGATTACATCATTAAGCCTTTCCGGGCTCCGGAACTTCTGGTACGGGCCAGGACACATATAGAATTAAAACAATCACAGGAAGCCCTGCAGAAATCATTAATAGACTTGGAAAATTCCCAGCAACGCATTGTAGAACTGGAAAAGAAAAATTCTGTTTTAGCCATGGTAGCTACTGCCAATCATGAGCTGAATCAACCTTTAACAGTGCTGAAAGCAAATTTGGAACTATTTTTACAGTCGATTTCTCCCCATGAATTTTCCGAAAATGAACAAAAATATTTGAAAAAAATCCAGAAAGCTATTGATAATATTCAACGTATACTGCAAAAATATCGGGAATCCTTCTCATTCCGGTTCGAAAAGTATATGGATCAGACTGAGATGGTCATCTTTGATGATGAATTAGAATCGTAGAGCATTATCGATACTCATGTTAGGCACGAATCGGAAATAACCCTCAGAATTTAGCAGCATATTTTTTTAGCAGTTCAAAATCCATCTCCCAATGCATTTCCATAAGTTTTTTAAACATCATACGACCGGTAACCAACAAAGCCACCGCCACAAAAAGTCCTGCAATAATATCAACCACATAATGATAGCGCAGGTAAACGGTGGAGACTATAAGGCTACTTCCGATAATTAATAACAGATTTCCGTATCGACGGTAGTACCGCATGGCATAAAACATGGTTAAAAGTGTAACAATGGTATGCCCGCTGGGAAAGACGTCATACTGACGGGTTTCGAGAATTTCCAGGGTGGTCCGCAGTTCTTCGGCAAGGAATACTCCTCCTAAGGGAGCACTGTACAGATCATGCATAAAAATTCGCGGTCCAAGCGCTGGGATCAAAAAATAGCCCAGATACGATAGATAAAATCCGCAAACTATAATAAAGCTGAAATAATCGAATTCATGCAATTCATTTCTACGATAAAGCTTTATGGCTAAAATGAGAGGTAAAAAATAAAATAATGTATAGCATAGCTGTAAGTATTCCGTTAGTATAGGATGATTGAATTGTTCCACCCACAATGTAGGATGCAGACCAAATAAGATAAAATCCCAGTTTTGCAGTAATTGGTCCATACTCACATTACTAATGGCCGGAACAATAAAGTGTAATTCATAAAAATTAGCCGGAATGAAAATCAATGGATTCCAATATCTTAACCAGTTTACAAAGATGTTATCCGGCAATTTGGGTAACATTGAGAGAACAATGATTATCGTAAAATGCATGGGTATAAATACGGAACGATAAGGAATTCGGTTATAAAAAAGCGCTATAAGAAGAAGGATAATTACCTGATAAATGATAGTGGCCTTATCGGCACTGCGCAGACGTTCTCTGTAGAAAGCAAATTTTGTATCCATTTTTTGTATTTTAGCTGTCATCGTAATTATTTCCTCTTACAAGGGTATATTACCATGCTTTTTTGCCGGATTACTGTCCGCTTTATTTTCCAACATACGCAAAGCCTGAATAATGCGCATTCGCGTGAAACGTGGTTCTATAACTTCGTCAATATATCCCCTTTCTGCTGCTAAATAGGGATTGGCGAATTTTTCACGGTATTCTTCTTCTTTACGAGCCAGCATTTTTTCCGGGTCCTCACTGTCCTTAATTTCCTTGCGGAATATGATTTCCGCGGCTCCCTTTGGACCCATTACGGCAATTTCAGCTGTGGGCCAGGCATAATTGGCATCCCCGCGAATATGTTTGGAACTCATCACATCATAGGCGCCACCATAGGCCTTACGTGTAATCACGGTTATTTTTGGAACTGTTGCCTCCGAAAAAGCATAAAGCAATTTGGCCCCGTGTTTTATAATTCCACCCCACTCCTGATGGGTGCCAGGTAAAAAACCCGGCACATCTTCGAAAGTGATCAAAGGAATATTAAAAGCATCGCAAAAACGGACAAAACGGGCTCCTTTCAAACTGCCGTCGATGTCCAACACCCCCGCCAGATAATTAGGCTGATTGGCTACAATGCCCACTGAATAGCCATCATAGCGAGCGAAACCTACAATGATATTCGGTGCATAATCCGGATGAATTTCAAAAAACGAATCGCGATCCACGGTCGTAGCGATAATATCTTTCATATTATACGGTTGATTGGGATTTTCCGGGATGATTTCATCCAAATTTTCATCAAGTCGGCCGGGATCATCCTCACTTTTTATTCGTGGCGGATCATCCAGATTATTGGATGGCATATAAGAGAATAATTGGCGTATTTGTTTAAGGCATTGAACATCATTATCACAGGTCAGATGATTCACACCGCTTTTAGTAGCGTGAGTTTCCGCTCCACCCAGCTCTTCGGCGGTTACTTCTTCATGGGTGACAGTTTTGACCACATTGGGCCCAGTGACAAACATATAACTGGATTTTTTAACCATAAATGTAAAATCAGTAATTGCAGGAGAATATACGGCTCCGCCGGCACAAGGCCCCATAATAGCAGAAATTTGCGGAATAACTCCCGACGCCAGAGTATTACGCAAAAAGATTTCGGCGTAACCACCAAGACTTACCACGCCTTCCTGAATACGGGCGCCTCCCGAATCGTTTAAACCGATAACGGGGGCTCCAACTTTCATGGCCTGATCCATAATTTTAATAATTTTTTCGGCAAAGGTCTCGGAAAGACTGCCACCAAACACCGTGAAATCCTGAGAAAAGACGAAGACGATTCGCCCATTGATATACCCGTAACCGGTAATAACTCCATCACCCGGAACTCGCTGTTTATCCAAACCAAAATCATGTGAACGATGTTTAACCAGCATATCCATTTCCACAAACGTACCTTCATCCAATAGATATCGCAGACGTTCTCGGGCTGTCAGCTTGCCCTTGTCATGCTGTTTGCGGATGCGCTCTTCCCCACCTCCCTTTAAGGCTTCAGCGCGCAATTGCTCTAACCACCTGAACTGTGTTTCCTGCTTCATAACCGTTCCTTCGTTTAGAAGATGAGCAAAATCCCGAAATTTTGCTTACTTATTCGATTAAGCCATGTTCTTTAAAGCTGTAAAAACCATCAGCGGTAATAATTAAGTGATCGTAAACGGGAATTTCCAGAATTTTACCGCTTTCTACCAAACGTTTTGTTACACTTATATCATGTTCACTGGGATGCAGGGCACCGGACGGATGATTATGCAGTACGATTATTCCTTTGGCCAGGTTTTTAACCGCCAGATGGAATATTTCGCGGGGATGTACCAGCGAAGCATCCATAATTCCCCGGGTAATTTCCAAATCCATTATCCGTTTTAAAGAAGTATCTAAAAGGATCACATAAAAACTTTCATGTTTCAGATGCCCCAAGACCGGCCGGTAAACTTCAGCAACCTGTTCGGGATTGCGGAAATTTTCCACGCGCCGTTCTGCTTTTTCCCGCTGCAGATTGCGATAAAGCTGAAAGGCGGCTAAAAGTTTAACCGATTTGGCCGGGCCGATGCCGTCGGTCTGCTCAATTTCTGAAAGCGTTGCCCGGCTTAGACTTTCCAAGCTACCAAACGTTCTCAATAATTTTTTAGCCAGGTCCACTGCATTATATTTTGCAGACCCAAATCCCAGCAAAATAGCAATTAGTTCGGCATTACTGACGGCATCCGGACCTGATTTTCTCAATTTTTCTCTTGGTCTTTCATTCATCGGCCAGTCGGTAATTCGGGCTTTAAATTGGGAAGGCTCGTGAATTTTATCCATAGCAAAAACTTTCGCTAAATTAGTCCTGCAATTGCCTGTTTGTATACCAATCCCTTATGTATTGTACTGCTTCTTTGAGTGATGAGCCCGGACCGAACAGTTTACCCACCCCCCGTTCCATCAGACGTTTGATCTCATCATCACCCATGATACCGCCGCCGGTTAATAATACATCTTTCATGTTATTTTCCTTCATCAGTTCTAACACCTTGGGGAAAATGGTATTATGCGCACCGGAAAGTATACTTATAGCAATGACATCCACGTCTTCCTGTATGGCAGCATCGACAATCATTTGCGGCTTCTGTCTCAAACCAGAATAAATTACCTCAAATCCTGCATCCCGAAAGGTGGCGGCAACCACTTTTGCACCACGATCGTGACCGTCCAGTCCGGCTTTGGCCACCAATACCCTAATTTTATCCTGCATAATGTACTCCTTTACAGATGCAAATCGGCTGTTGAAAGGTCTTGTTTTTTAAACGTAATAAATGCCTGGAGAAATTAAAAGGCATTGGATTCCACATATTCACCATAAACCTGTTTTAGAGTATTGACCATCTCGCCCACCGTAGCATAAGATTTGGCGCAATCGATCAAAACGGGCATCATGTTATCATTTCCTTCTGCAGCTGATTTTAAACGAGCCAGTTGTTTTTCAACTTCTTTGTTATCCCGTTCTTTCCTTAACTGGTTTAAACGCATCACTTGCCGTTTTTCTATTTCAGGACCAATTTCAAGGAGCGGAATTTCAATTTTATTGTCTTCGTCCTTAAATTCATTAACGCCAACAATGAGCCGTTCTTTCTCTTCAATCTCATTTTGATACTGGTAGGCTGCCCTGGCAATTTCTTTTTGGAAGAATCCTTTTTCGATGGCCTGAATGACACCGCCTAGGGCATCAATCTGTTCAAAATATTCCTCAGCCTGGGCTTCCATTTTATCCGTAAAATTTTCCATAAAATAACTTCCGCCCAATGGATCAATGGTATTGGCCACGCCGGTTTCATGCGCCAAAATTTGTTGGGTGCGTAAGGCTATTTTTACCGCTTTTTCCGATGGCAGGGCCAGGGTTTCGTCCATGGAGTTGGTATGCAGAGACTGTGTACCGCCCAAAACAGCGGCCAATGCCTGATAGGCTACACGCACAATGTTATTTTCCGGCTGCTGGGCTGTTAAAGAACACCCGGCCGTTTGTGTATGAAATCGCAGTTTCATAGAACGTTCGCTATTA
>WJIP01000080.1 GCA_014730185.1 Caldithrix sp.
ACGATCATACAAACTACCGTATGTATGGTACATAAATACCTCCGGTTAGATATGAATACTTCCGGTTAGTGATGCTCTATTATTTTGCATATAACCGTATTTATATTCAATACCTACCGGAAATATTTCCTTATTTCATCAGAATCATCTTGCGGGTCTTATTATAATCCCCTGCTTTAACTCGGTAAAAATAAACACCGCTGGACAAATTGGACCCGTCAACGGTAAACGTATGAACTCCGGCTCTCAAATCACCATCAAATACGTGCATAACCCTCTGACCCAACACGTTGTACAGGGCAATTTCGACTCTTTCCCGGGCCGGTAATGCTAATTCGAATTTCGTTTCGGGATTAAACGGGTTGGGATAATTAGCACTCAGATTGTATTCGTTGGGTACGGCTAGATCACTGGATGTAATTGATGTTAACGTATCCGAGGTAGTAACATCATCGATACACCAGTTATCCCCACCGGCGTTTTCATCATTGGGATCGCCAAAGTTCTCCACCATGAAGCCCACATAAGCATAATCATGCTCAATCGAACTTAGATCAACCGTGCGAAAACCCCATTCATCATAAAATTCGCTCTCATTATAGGTGGCAATCCATTCGAAATCCTGCGGGTTGTTTTGCGATTTTGTGGAAACATACACCTGTAACTGTGAACCGAAATCATACTCCGAAGAATTCCAGTCATCCTTCACAAAAAAGTTCAGGTAAGCATTGCTCCCGGTAAGATCGATGGCCGGAGTGACTAACCAACAACGCGATTGCGTATTGTAATTCGGCATATACACCGAACGGTTACCCGTATGAGCTACATAAGTGGTGGTGTTCCATGCCGGATCCGGGTCACCGGCTTTAATGCTGTCGGCAAATTCCATCCAACCCTGGGGCAGATCAGCCGATTCAAAACCTTCATTTAAGGCTGCAACGCGCACAACATCCTTAACCGCATTAGGAACCACGTTATCCAGGCTGTAGGCGGAAATCCCGTTATTGGTAATTAATTCTATCAAGGTATTGTTTACATTATCATAAACCGCCAAACCGGTTGCATTAAGATTATCATTGGATTCGTAGCGTTCCGTCGGGGCTTCCAACAACTGAAAATCAGAACACAAATCATCACCGGGTTCACCCAAGAGTTCCACAACATACGTTCCTGAACTAAAACCATTGGTAATGCCGATAAAACGCCGGGTTTGTCCCTCTGTGGTTTCGATTTCAAAATAATTGATGCTTGTGCCGGAAGGAATAATATCCGTATCAAATTCCTTGAGCACAGTGCCGTCGCTCTTGATATAACGCGGGGGATTGGTACCGTTGATGAACAGATATTCGCCGGCGTCATCCACAGGAGCGATGCCATAACGGGCGGCATTCACGTCCGGCAAATCGATATCAGCACCGCGGGTAAAGGTTTCACCATCGGAGGTTTCGAAAGTGATGATTTTATTGGCATTGCTTCCCGAAACAAAAACTTTCATGTTATCACCGGAACCGGCAACTCCCAATGCATCACCCAGACGCACGCCATAATCTTCGTAAACCCCGTCAACGATCATGGTCGGTGCCGAGTATTCATTTTTATAATGGTACAGTCGAAATACCTGACCACCCCAGGCCGATAAATTACTGGCAAAGAGCTGACCGTCTTTGGTGGCCGCAACGGTGTTTATGTAATATGTACCTTCGTTTATACCCTCGGTGTTAAGATGTTTCAGCGTATCACCGGTAGCCGCATCCAGCACATAGATAAAGGTACCATCAACGCGGCTGGCGGCATAAAGATGGTTGTTGACCGGGTTAATGGCCATTCCCCGCACCATATCCTTGGCATCTTCACGATAGAACCAGTCGGTATTGGCAGAGTCGGCATGCAGGCGCCAGGTCAGAGGCATTAATGTATATCCGCTGCCGCTAACATAGTATTCCAGTTCAACGGAAGGGGTGTAAACCGTCATATGGTCTTCAACCATATCGTCCATGCCCGGCATAAAGGTGATGGTAAATTCCAAAGTATCACCGGCATTAACCATGGTACCGTCTTCGATATCCGTCATAAAATATTCTGTGGAGAAGGCCGTGCTGTCGATGGTTAATGTGTTATCATCCACATTAATCATTTGTACCATCATGGCTTTTTCACCGCCGGTAGCTACTTCACCGAAATGCAGCGAATCGGGATCGAATTCTGCAACAACCGGCGTCAGATCGACAAAGTGCTCCCGAATAGTGCCGCGCAGTGAATAGCCATCGTCAGGTGGATCGCTGTAAGTGAACTGATCCACGAGAGTGGTCAGACGTATGGCTCCTGAAGGCGGCATCCAGCCATCCAGATCGGTTTCTTTGTCTATGTAAATATAGGTGGTATCCTCACCATTTGTAATATCCACACTGCCGTTACTGCCTTCATCCGGCCACTGATTCATATCGACAATCCATACACTGTCCAGGCGGACCAGTTCCGCTTCCAGGTCTTCACCGATATCAGTAATCATAATATCCTGCGGTGTCACTTCATTACCGCTGCTTAATACAACGACATCATTTGCAGATACCGGTTCAATTTCCGTTAATCCTCTGTATTGAGTGATTTCACCTGTAAGTTCAATTTCATCGCCTATATTCAAATCAACGCCGAAATCGCCGGAATAGAAGACGATACCAGCGGTTTCATCCTGTAAATAATATTGACTGTTAAATCCAAAATTCGGGGAAGTAACCACGCCATTGATGGTAACGGTTTCGCCTAACTTATCCGGTTTGAAATCACCGTCACCGTCTATTTTGGCTTCGGCGATGGTAATGGCTGCAGGCAAGTTAGCCTTCAACATACCAAAACCACCGTTGGAGCCGGCCGATACCCAGTAAACAGCATTATTTTCCCGGTCGACGGCCACGTCAACCACAAAATTAGCGGAATTAAGCTGGCCGGAGGCATCATAAACCCCGTCACCATCATTATCCAGAGAAGCCGGATCCGGTGGAAAATTCATGCCGCTCATGGTGCCAATAGCTATGCCATCCAAATTACCTCCGCCTTCGCCCAAAATATAAAGCGAATCGGGACTATCCACGGCCAATCCCTGGGCTGCAAAGGCTTGAAACGGCAAGGCAGCTGTGGCATTATTGTCCAGCACATACGCCGAACCATCCCATTCGTAAACCGCCCGTTCATTGGCTGCAGCGTTGGCTAAGTACACCGTGGTCGTATTATCCGCGGCAATGGCCTCGGCTTCGTTACCGAAGGGGTCGGCGATTGTCATATCCGTATTTTCCACAAACGTACCCGTTCCGTCATCCTGAAAGACTCTTACATCGGTACCTTTGCTTATATAAACCGTTACATCGTTTCCGCTGCCTACCGCTTCCAGACCACGGCTACTGCCGCTTTCACCGCTTAAATCGATCACAATCTCCGGGTGGGTCGTATCGGCATCATTGGCCCAGCGTACGACGGTACCATTGAATTTATGGGCAAAAATCTGGCCGTCATCGGTTACGGCAACGCGATAAGGATCGACCACACTGACCCAGAAACCTTCCGGCAGCCCTTCGTTGGATAAATCGTACAGATATTCGCCATTGGTCGCTTTATGTATATGAACGGTATTATTATCATCATCGGCAATTGCCAGAGTGTTGCCATTATACTCATTTATGCGGATAGCACCTATACCGGAATTGGCATCGGCCCCGGCTGCAGTCCAGTAGACCATTCCACTTTCCACATCCAGACAAATATCCGTTGTCAAAGAAGGACTGTTCATGCCGCCATCGTAGATATCATCGCCGTCGGTATCGCCCATTAATGGCGAATAATTATCCCCGGTAAGCGTGCCCACGGCAAAACCATCATTGGAACCACCGGCTTCGGTCATGATGTAATAATCACCACCAACATCCAGACCCTGACAGACAAACCATGCCAAATAGGGCAATTGGTTGACCTTTTCTTCGCTATTCTCGTATCCCGATGCGGTTAATTCATACACCCGCCGGAAAACGCTCTGATCCTGACCACCTTCACCGCTGGCAGCATAAACGGTATTGGAATCCACGCTGGCAATTGCTTCACATTCATCACTCCATCCGGTAGCAATGGTCCGGTTCATTTGTTCCAAAAAATTGCCGGTTCCATCATCATCAAAAACACGAATATCGGTGCCTTTACTCATGAACAACCGGACGTCATGTCCTGTACCTACCACTTCCAACGCCCGACTATTGCCCGCTTCTGCTGATAAATCCACAATAATTTGCGGAGCGGTGGCCTGATCATCATCAGCCCATTTAACCACGATACCGTCAAACGAATTGACGAACACCTGACCATCCGGTGACACGGCTATTCGATAAGGGGAAACGGTATGACCTGTAAAAACCGGTCCCACACCGGTTGTATCCAAGCTCCACAAAAATTCGCCGGTCTGAGCATCGTGCACATGCACGCCATTTCCCGCATTATCGGCTAATAAAACCGTTTTATTGCTGTGCGTTGACTGAGCATTAAAATCAATACCTCTGGCCTGGCCGGAACTCTGCCAGGCAGCGGCATCCTCATCCGTTGCTTTTATCAGCCATTTCTCCGTTACATTGGGGTTACGTCCCTGCCAAAATGAGGCCGGATTGTAATCAATGCCCCGGGCATCCTGTGTTGCCATCCAGGCCGGTGCGTTCTCATTGGAATTAAGGATTAGCCACTCTTCGGTGGTGGTTTGTCCAAGCACCAGGCCAAATGAAAGCAAAATCAGAATGACCATCATGGTAGTGGTGTGTTTCATAAATACCTCCTGAATTGGGTTGTGGTTTAGTTAGTTAACCGCCTTAACTAATTATAGCAAAATATAATCGATTTTTTCATAGAAAACAAAGAAAATATTGTCTTGGTTACGCAGAAATTCTGATGAAGCAAAGAAATAGTATTATTTTTGAGGTCGGACCAACGGCCTGGTTTAAACTCAGACGATCGTAATCATCCGATAAACGATAAACCATAGCCCAGCAAGGCGCCAATGAAAATAACCCATCCGCTACCCAGTTTTTTTACCCCAAACACGAGCACGATGCTGATGGCCGCCACAACTATCGCCTGCCACTCTATTAAAATTTGGCCACCCATTTTAATAACCACCGCAATCATGATGGCCACTGCGCTGACATTAACAGCATCCAGAAAATTGGCCGTAAGTTTCGATTTCCGCAGTTTGGGTACGATGGGATTAAGAAGGAGAACAAAAAGAAAAGAGGGCAGAAAGATGCCCAACGTGGCCAGTATTGCGCCACTGAATCCCTGTATTTGATAGCCAATAAAAGTGGATGTGGACAACACCGGTCCGGGAGTAAACTGCCCTATGGCAATGGCATCCAGTAATTCCGGGCGTGTTAACCAGGCCAGGCGATTGACCAGCTCGGCATCCAGATAGGCCACTAAAACATAACCGCTTCCGAACAGAATAGCACCCACTTTCAGAAATTCCCAAAACAGCAATAATCCTGAAATTTGAGTGGTCGTGGTGGTGATGGATAAAATTATCGGACTTGATACAACGGCAGATTTGAATTTGCCCCATAAAGCTCCGTAATAAATGGGCGCAACGGAAAAGGTCGCATCATTATTGTTAAACTTGTGCAGGAGGGACAGCCAAATCATGCCCACCAAACCACCGGCAAGAATGGCGGTAATTTCGCTTACGCCCCACAGAGCAGCAGCCAATACCACCAATCCGATAACCCCGACTTGCCATCCCTTAAGCGCCTTTTTACCCAGACGGTACACCGCCGATAAAATGACCGCCAAAACAGCCGGTTTAATACCGTAAAACAATGGTTCAACCGCCGGCAGAGTGCCATATCCTACATAAAGCCAGGCTAAAATCAATGTAATAAAAACGGCCGGAAAGATGAAACTAATACCTGCGATGACCAATCCGGCAAAACCGCCCCGGTGATAACCACAATGGATGGCCATTTCCGTGGAATTGGGACCGGGTATTAAATTCGTGGCGCCTACCAGATCCAGAAAATGCTGCCGGTTCATCCATTTGCGTTTATTGACCACTTCCTCTTCCATCATGGCAATATGGGCCGCCGGTCCTCCGAAAGCAATCCAACCCAATTTAAAAAAAAGCGCTGCTATCTCCCTCACGGATATTCCCTCATTATTATTAGATTTGTTTATTCTTCTTACGGTTTTTCAAAAACTACGATCTCAGTGATTTGAAAATCGATTTTTCTTTAACCTTCCTGACGATAAAATAATTCCTGTTTAAACCCAACCAACCGATCCAGAAGTTATTGATAATCGAATGAAGTGTGTAAAATGCTGCCATGTTACGCTCAAAAAGTAAAGTTTGCCCCGGAAATACTTTACTTTTGCGAAAAAAATTTTTATTATAAAGTTTTGTTTTTAGTACTACTCTACACTGATTCTTAAACTTGAGCTGAATCGGTATATTGCAGATATCATCTCAAACCTGATAAACAACTTTGTAAAACAGGGGTGATCGGTCGAGATTTTAGATTTACATGATGTGGCTGATTTTGAATTATTGGATTTTATTACAGGACCAAACAATCCGTTTTAAAAATTGGAACACAGCTCATACGACCGAAAGAAACAAGCTAATCATTATATGTATAGTAATCGTCATTTTATAAATATTTTACTTTAAACTAAAAAAAATCAATTTAATGCCGAATATTAATTTTTCGCCTAAGTAACTTAATTTCAATGATTATATTGAGCTTTAAATTGCAGGCAATATAACACTTATGATGCCCGAATATAAAGACAAACCGAAAACAGCACTGACACCGGTCATGTTGTCGGAAATCGTCGTACCATCGACCGATGATACGACGGAGAAGGAAGCTGCTCAGGGCCGTCTAGCACGGTTCAGTGTTTTGTCATTTTTTTTAGACATTCTTTTACTCAACGCTTCATTTATTATTCTCAACTATTACAAGCGCCGGTATTGGTTACCTGAAGCGCAATATATCAACCTTTGGCTTACGATCAACGTCACCTGGTTTATGATTTCATTGTTTTATAAAAAATTTCACTTAAAGTATTACACCAGCTTAAAAACCGGTATCTATTTTATATCTAGGACCATATCTTCTTTTCTGTTATTGACCGCAGTCACCCTGATTGTTTTGGATTTGTACGCTATATCCCGAATCCAGTTTTTCGGCACTTTTATGTTGTATTATTTCCTAAATATTTCTTTTTTTCTTGGACTGTACTATTTGCGGGGTCATGAATTTGTCCAGACCATGAACGGCTTTCTTGAAAAGAAACCGGATTCCAGAGGATTTTCCATTCGTGTTTTTTTAGCTGATTTTTTATTGATGCTCGGTATATTTATTGTGTTCCATAACATCTATCATAACAGTTGGATTTTGCAGACAAATTGTGAAAAGATTTTGGTTGTTTTAATTGGATTTTGGGCTGCCGCCAGTTTCCTTACAGGTAAATTTGAAAAACGTGATTATAAAAACATTTATTATGCTATAACCCCGGCCATAAAAGCATTTATGCTTATGTCCGGTTTTGCGGCTATAATCATATTAGCCATGCATTTCCCTATGAACGATGCATTACTCTTATTGGGAAGCATTGTGGCCTTCTTCGCCGCAGAACTCCCTCTGTTAACAATTTATAAATCGAATAAAAAAGCAAAAATTGGCGATATTGAAACGGTTTCCAATCTTAAAGCGGCTCTCCGCCAAGAGCCACTGGAACTGGAATTCTTTAATAAAATTGATCAAATTGAAGAACCGGCCACTCAGTTGTTGAAAGATAGTTTACAAAGCTGGGGAAACCAGCCCTTTAATTTTATTACCAAGCATATTGATACCGATCGTATTGAAAAAGATGAAACCCGGATAGTCAATACACGAACCCGCTTTAACATCCGCGTATTTGACAACCATTCGTTAACCTTATTGGTCAATATGCATAAAGTAAATGATTTCCGGTGGATCAACCGATACTTTCTGGAAGCTCATCGTAAAATTTATAATGGCGGTTTTCTGGTGGGTTATGCCCATACTATCCACACCCATCGTAAATGGATGTATGAAAAATTTCCGTTTTTAATAGCGCATTTTCTGTATCCCTTTGATTTCATTTTCCGCAGAGTCTTCCCCAAGTTACCCGTATTAAAACAAATTTATTTCTTCTTAACGCGCGGACGTAATCGTCTGATATCCAAAGCAGAGGTATTGGGGCGCCTCTCATTTTGTGGGTTTAAAATCATAGCCACGGATGAATTCAATAATCAGTTGTTTTTTATCGCCAAGCGCGTCAAGCACCCTTCCACTAATCAAAATCCGTCATACGGCCCCATTATCAAGTTAACACGTATCGGACTGGATGGAAAGGCGATAAGCATTAATAAATTCCGTACGATGCACCCCTATTCCGAATATATCCAGAATTACATTTATGCAAATCATAATTTGCAGGAAAGTGGAAAATTCAATGATGACTTTCGTATTACGGAGTGGGGAAAATGGTTCAGACGGCTCTGGATCGATGAATTGCCCCAAATATTGAACTTTATACAAGGCGATATCAGTTTGGTTGGCGTACGCGCTCTCAGCCGGCATTATTTCGATTTATACCCCGATGATCTTAAGCAATTACGAATTCAGTTTAAACCGGGACTGGTGCCACCTTATTATGCTGATATGCCACAAAACTTTGATGAAATCGTTGAGTCCGAACGTTCGTATCTTCTGGCAAAACAAAAAGCACCGTTTACCACCGATGTTAAATATTTCTTCAAAGCCTTTTTTAATATCATCTTCAGAAATGCCCGTAGTCAATAAACTTCTCAGTCGTATATGGGGCCCGCACATCACAGGGATGATCAACCGTTTTACTGCACAATTCCATCCGGATGACATAAACGAAAATCATTCACACACGAGGTTTTTCCCCAAAAAAGGGGGTATGACTGACTTTTTATTGACCTGTGAAATTTTTGATTTTTTGGCTATGATGACCGTTCACCTACAGTTTTTTTTGCGTCAAATGATTCGGGAACACAAGCAGAACTTAATCCATATGTGATGGTTCATAAAAATTAGATATTCTGAACTTGATTTAGTAAAATGAACATAATGTATTATAGACATTGTGCGGGTTGAACATGGTAAAAAACATTATACTTTTAATTATTTTTGTTTTGCTGATTGGCCGGGGG
>WJIP01000081.1 GCA_014730185.1 Caldithrix sp.
GTTTGATTCTCCTCGGAGTAATCACACAACAACTGCAACCCGAGGCAAATACCCAAAATGGGTTGTGTCAATTGCGGGATCAGTTTATCCAAGCCGGTTTCATTTAAGTAACGCATGGCAAACCGGGCTTCACCCACACCAGGGAAAATCACTTTATCTGCTTTCTGAATCGATTCCATCCGATCCGTCACGTCAGCGCTCATGCCCAAACGTTTTAGCGCCAGCAATACAGAATGAATATTTCCGGCGTTGTATTTGATTATGGCAATTTTCATAGCACTCCTTTGGTGGAGAGGGGATGGCGGTCGGTTTCGGAGTAACGGATTGCTTGTTTGAAAGCATGGGCGAATGCCTTGAAAATTGCTTCAATTTTATGATGCTCATTTTGGCCTTCTACCTTAATGTGTAAATTGCAGCGGGCATTATCCACCAGTGACTTGAAAAAATGAGAAAACAATTCAGTTGGCATGTCACCAATGCGTTCTCTTTTAAATTCTGCACTCCATACCAGCGTATTTCTTCCGGATAAATCCAGTGCCACATGAGCCAGTGATTCGTCCATGGGCAAAACAAATCCGTATCGCTCAACTCCCCTTTTATCCCCCAGAGCCTTGTCAATCGCCTGACCCAAAACAATAGCGGTATCTTCGACGGTGTGGTGTTCGTCCACTTGTAAATCACCCCCAATTTTTGCCTTAATATCGCAGGCCGAATGACGGGCGAACAATTCCAGCATATGATCGAGAAATCCGAGACCGGATTGAATTTGACTTTTACCCTGTCCATCGAGGTCAATGGTTAGTTCAATATCGGTCTCATGGGTTTTGCGGTGTACAGTGGCGATGCGTCGAGGCTTCTGCAAAAATTGTTGAACCTGTGTCCAGTTCGTAAAGGTATGATCAAATGAAGATGACGTTAGTGGGTATCCTAAAGCACATGAGACCGCTTGCAGTTTTCGGCCTAAGGCTGCTTCTTTTTCTGTGGTACCGATCAGGTATTGTGCAGCAACAGGTGGCACAGAGATCTCCAGTTCCTGTATCGAACCTGAGGCATCGTTTGAAATTTGTAAATCGGTCAGACGTCCTGCAAAATGCAATCCCTCGGTTTGCAATAAATTTTCCACCAGCTGGTTAATATTTGTACTGCTTTGCGCAGTATCTTTGGTACCGGTTCTGTTTATCAAAACGATTATGGTATCTTCGTCGTTACTGATCTGCACTAACTGCTGGATCACTCCGGGCATAAATTGAACATCAGTTATGGATTCCACTTTCTTCTCGGGTGGTATTTGCAATAAAGCACCCTCCTGGACAACAAATAAAATACGCATGATTAAGATTCCATCTCTTTTAATACCTGTATCAGCTTATTATTTTCTTCTTGCGTACCAACGGTAATACGTAAACAGGATTGGCAGCCGGGCATCTTTGAACGGTCTCGTACAATAATACCGTTTTGCATCAGTTGTTCATAAATCTGCTGATGTTCGGCGAATCGCACCAATAAAAAATTGGCATCCGAAGGAAAAATTCGTTTTACTTGTTTGAGCGGTTCGAGAGCGTTGATTAAAACATTTTTTTGATGCCGAATCGTTTCAACCATAGTCACATAAATTTGCCTGTTTTGCAAAGCCTGCAGGGCCATATGCTGAGTCAAACCGTTAACATTGTATGGCGGTTTTATCTTATACAGGATATCGATAATACGCGGATCGGCAAAGGCCATACCTAAACGTACGGCGGCCATGCCCCAGGCTTTGGACAAAGTTTGCAGGATGACTAAATTCGGGTGTTGATCTAATTGGTTGAGCCAACCGGTTCCATCACTAAAATCGATGTAAGCTTCATCCAGAATCAGCAGACCGTTAAAGACATTCAGCAATTGTTCGAGGCGTTTGTCTTCCATGAGGTTGGCCGTCGGATTATTGGGTGAACAGAGAAAAATTATTTTAACCTCAGCATGGTTTGCCAGGTATTGGCAAACGGCATTCACATCGGGTTGAAAATCCTGATCCAGTGGTATCTGAACGGTTTCTGTGGCATTGATATCGGCACTTACTTTGTACATTCCGTAAGTTGGCGGCATGAGCATTACCGTATTTTGGCCCGGTTCACAAAATGCCCGGATTAGCAAATCGATTGCTTCATCGCTGCCATTGCCGACAAATATTCGATTGGCAGACACGTTTTTATGTCGGCTCAGCTCTGCTTTTAGGTTGCGATGCATGGGATCGGGATATCGATTCAAATCCTGTCCGACAGTAGAACCCATACTGTTCTCATTGGCATCTAGAAAAATATCAGCCTTACCATCGAATTCCTCCCTTGCGGATCGATACGGTTTCAGTCTCTTGATATTAGGACGTACCAGATTCTCAATATTCATTCTTGTTTTCCTTTACCGCATTTATACGCAGGGTAACGGCTAATTTGTGAGCGTGCAATTGTTCATTTTCTGCTAAAACCTCTATGGATGGCCCCAATCGATTTATCCCTTCGGACGATAGCTCCTGATAGGTTATGGTTTTCATAAAACTTCGTGTATTCAATCCGCTATAATTACGAGCATATCCGGAAGTGGGTAAGGTGTGATTGGTACCGGATGCATAATCTCCTGAAGATTCGGGTGTCAGACTACCAATGAAAACCGAGCCGGCATTGCGGATTTTTTGGGCAATTTGGCGGGCATCAGGCATGTTAATGATCAAATGTTCCGGGGCATAATAATTTACGATATCAACACATTCTTCAATATTATGCATTAATAACAAACGGCTGTTCTCTAATGCTTGTCGGGCAATGTCGGCACGGGGCAGGCTCTTTAGTTGATTTTCGACAGCAATTGGCACAGTTGCTATCAGCTCTGGTGAATCGGTGACCAGCAAAACTTGACTATCTTGGCCGTGTTCAGCCTGAGAAAGCAAGTCGGCAGCGATGAAATCTGCATTGGCTTGTTTATCGGCAATAACGGCCACTTCCGAAGGTCCGGCCGGCATGTCTATGGCCACGCCTTCAAGCGTTGCCAGCTGTTTCGCGGCTGTAACATATCGGTTGCCCGGTCCGAAAATTTTATCTACTCTGGAAATGGAATGTGTTCCGTATGTCAGCGCAGCAATGGCCTGAGCACCCCCGACTGCAAAAATTTCATGTACACCACATAACCGGGCGGCGTATAAAATGGCCGGATGCACGGTTCCGTTTTGGTCGGGAGGCGTACATAGGTATATATTCGGACAGCCGGCCAGACGGGCCGGTATGGCTAACATCAAAACCGATGAAAATAGAGGAGCCGTTCCGCCAGGGATATATAAACCCACACGATCGATGGGGACATCTTTCTGCCAGCAAACCACCCCGGGTTCAATCTCTAATTCAGGATAATCGGTAAGTTGCGCTTTATGAAATCGTTCAATATTATCAAAAGCATGTCCAATAGCCTGTTTTAGAGGTGGAACAACTTCATTTTGAGATGTTGAAATCGTTTTATCCGAAACCCGTAAATTGGATAACCTTAGTCCGTCAAATTCTTCTGTAAAGCGAAGAACTGCTTGGTCACCTTCGTTTTTGACGCCATGCATGATACTTTGCACTGCAGGGACAACCGACCGAATATTCATTTCCGGCCTTTGTGTCAGCTTGGCCCAATCCACTTCTTTCGGATACCGATAAATTTGCATAAAACGTCCTCTAAATAATCATTTTTTCAATTGGGATAACTAAAATACCCTGGGCTCCCATTGCCTTAAGGTTTTCAATATTTTCCCAGAAATCGTCTTCTCTGATGACCGAATGCATAGAACTCCAACCCGATTTGGCTAATGGCATAACCGTGGGACTTTTCATCCCTGGTAAAATATTGCAGATGTCATCTATTTTATCATTGGGTATATTCAGCAAAATATATTTATAATTTTGAGCTTTATTGACTGCCCGAAACCGGAATAATAATCGCTCGAGTTCCGATCGTTGGTTTGAATTTAACTGGCCATTACTGATCAGCACAGCTTCGGAATTCAGTACAGTGTGCACTTCTTTAAGACCATTGTGCAAAAGCGTACTGCCAGTACTTACAATATCAAAAATAACATCAGCCATACCGATACTGGGGGCAATTTCAACCGAGCCGCTGATTTCATGAATAGTGCCATCGATTTGATTTTCGTCCAGAAAATTTTTGAGGATTTTAGGATAGGAGGTGGCAAAGTTGAGCCCCTGTAAATCCTGGGGCGTTTTATATTCCATGTCTTTAGGAATAGCAATGGCCAGTCGACAGCGGGCAAATCCTAAACGTTCCTCCACAGACAGAGAAAATGATTTTTCATGCACGACATTTTCACCTACAATGCCCAAATCAGCTATTTGATCCGAAACACACTGGGGAATATCATCATCCCGCATATATAAGAATTCAATAGGGAAATTGGTAGCTTTGGATTTCAATTTTTCCTTACCGCCATTAGCCAGGTTAATGCCGCTTTCCCTGAACAAGTTAATAGTTTGTTCACTTAGGCGACCCGATTTTTGAATGGCAATGGTTAACATAATAATCCTCTTCTTAAGTCAAAAAAAAAGCCCGATTCCAGGAGAACCGGGCTTTATCTTCATATCCGTTACTATTAAACGATACAAGAAACCGTAGTCCTGAAACAGGATCGTGAATCCGCACAATGGTGATAGCGATAATGATGCATGAAATTAAAGTACATGGCTTCTTGTATTTTTCTGGCACTAAAATTTGGTGCGAATCTAACAAGGAAAGCAATTAAAGTCAATATTAATTAATACAGCAAACATGAACACCGTAATGGTAAATGTTAATTTCCTTAACTCCGTCTGGACATAATCAGGTAATGTCATTTATGGGAGACGATCAAAATGAATCAATTGTCCGCCATCAAATAAAGAACTATTTATTGAGTATTAAAATAAATCAGGAATTTTCAGGAAAGGGTAAAGGCTCCCCTGTTTCCAACAGCGTCTTCAATCCGTTTAGAATGATCGGCCAACCACCACTGGTTGAATTATACGTTTCCTCATCGCCTTTAAATTCATCGTGGATCAGTGTCAGTTTAACTAAATCTCCCATGGACTCCAATTCATAACTGACGCGTGATGGATTGCTGTATTTATTTTGTTCGAAATCACCGAAATTGTGCTGGAAGGTATGTACCAGTTTTTTGTAAGGTTCCGCTTCCAGTATTTTACCTTTAACCGGTATGGATTCTTTTCCATCTGCATTCTGCATCAGATAGGAAACTTCACTGTTTGGCTGAAAATCGGATTGTACTTTAGTTTTAAAAAAGTACTTTTGAGTATATAATGGCGAGGTGATGGCCTTCCACAATTTTTCCTTTGTGGTTCGTATGTATAACACATAAACCTGTTTGTCTTCTTGAAATTTCATTGTATTTCCCCCTTCTAATGTATACTTAAGTTTTGTTAATCGTGGACTCAAATGCTTTGTATATCGGGATAGCCAACGGTCGTAAATCATCTGGATTGGAATTGCATTGAGGTAAAAGTGTTTATATTTACCCTGCCACTGATGAACCACGACATTGGCCTCCTGCAATACCTTAAGGTGCTTCATCACCGCATAGCGGGATATATCAAAAAATGAACACAAATCCTGTAAATTAATTCCCGGCTGTATTTTGACGATATCCAGAATATTTCTACGATTAGCATCCGCCAGCGCTTTAAATATATTTTCCATTCTGTTTATTCTATATGTGACCTTTTGGTAACATAATGGTAGTTTTATGAATTGTCAAGGTGGAAGTCATAAAACAACTAACTTGAATGTATCAAATACCAAATCTTTAAAAAAATATATGGAATCCAATTCAATGTTTGACTATTTGGTATTACCATGATTTACTTTTATCAGTAAAGTTTTTTACAATTATAAGTGACAATGACAAAAATATTTCTTAAATTATCGTCTTTAACCCTGAGCGGAAATCGGTGATTCTGCACTGATAAAGAAAAGTTTATGGCTAATTTATGGAAGACATAAATATTGGTGCTCAAAATAAATCTTGCTCTTTTTCAGGATTGAGCGCAGTTTTTGATTATAAGGACAACAATTGGCGAATTAGATGCATGAGTTAAGGAGGAAACCGGAATGGATCTCATCACAACCATTATTGTAATCGTTGCGGTTATTGCCGTAA
>WJIP01000082.1 GCA_014730185.1 Caldithrix sp.
CTTCTCTGCTGCTTACAATGAGGCGCAGTTTCTCATTTTGAAAGACAAAGCATAAGCGACGTGGAAAATTGATATTGTACAAAATTTAAATCATATTATGATAAGATAAAGACATAACACTTTTTAAATTTTAATTTAATAAAAATGGGGTATTCAATAGAAACGATTCAATAACCCTTAATTTCCTAAATTGAGTTTAAGCTAACATAAGGCATTACTTACTTACAGGGCGGTTTGGGCAATAAAAAAGTCCATATTATCGTTGCATGCTCACAAATTATGGGAAGGGTAAAAGATGATTATCCTTTGATTTAAGGCTTTGCGTCGTTACAGGCAGACTACTTTCTAAAATGCTGATTCTGGATATGTATAGGATGACAACAAATAGATGGGTATAAAGCAGAATCTTATAAAATTCAAAAGGATACATTCCTGTAAAATAGTTTATTCATCGAAATAAACGTAGTTATAATCGTCAATTGAACTATATATCGCGTCGCTTTTTGTAATATGATCAAAAGGAGGATGCATGGCGGATCGTTTTAAACAATTGCTTAAGGGTAACAAAGATTGGGTAGAAAATGTCAAACAAAAGAATCCTGAGCTTTTTAGTAATATGGCGAAAGGACAGGCTCCCCCATTTCTGTGGATCGGCTGTGCTGACAGTCGTGTGCCCGCTGAGGATATTACGAATTCGCTCCCGGGATCCATTTTTGTACAACGCAATATTGCCAATATGGTTGTGCCTACCGATTATAACCTGTTGAGCGTGGTACATTATGCCATTAAAGCGCTTCAAGTCAGGCATATTATTATTTGCGGACACTACGGTTGTGGTGGAATTCAGGCGGCCATGAGCAATGAATCATACGGATTACTGGATAACTGGCTAATGCATATTAAAGATGTGTATAGATTGCACGAAGCTGAACTGAATGCCATCCGAGATGAATCTGCCCGTTCTAAACGGCTTGTGGAGATCAATGTACAGGAGCAGGTAAATAATTTGGCTAAAATGGCTTTCATTCAGAAGGTATGGCAGGAGGATGAATTTCCCTATATTCATGGTTGGGTGTTCAATATCGAGAGCGGTGCTCTGATCAATCTGGAAGTAACGATCCATTCAGCCAGTCATTTGGACACTATTTACCGGTATTACAACAAGTGATGGAAAAACTGGGAGATGCTATCGATCTGACCCGAAATGGCGAAGCCCGATAGGTAAGGTTATTGGATAACAAATTGTCACAACCGACTATCTGTAACTGGGTACTCCAATCTCAAAATTGAGCAGATTTACTGAAATAAAATACCCCTTGAGATACAAGGGGTATTTTGAGCAATAAAGATTGTTTGGGCTTTGTTTATTTTTCGCTAACGGCCACACCTATTTCGAAATTAACGGCGTCGTAACGGCCGTGCCGAATGATGTCCAAAGCCTCAATAAATGCTTGCTGTGCTTTCCCTGAGGACCATTTGGCCGGTTGCCATTGGGCCACAGGTGAATCCACATTTTCGGCATACCGGGCCGATGCTATCAATTTTCCTCCGCCGGGCGCCACATTACAGTTGAATACCATCCATATTGCCAAATCTTGGTTTATCTGTTTTTTAGCCGCAAAAACCAGCGGATCATTTTCCAGAATATCCCGCAAATCCCTGATAACCAGGGTTTCTTCTGATGCTGTTATCTGGAAATCCATATTTCTCAATAAATTATAGGTGTCCACGTAGATATCAGCCGGGGGTACACCTTCCTGTATCAGAATAATACGGTTGGCTCCCTGAGGTATTTCTTCCAGGATTCCCCCCGGGTAGGTCTGCCCGTGCGCGGCTTGGGGTAAATGGCCAAGCATGAATACGCACATAAACAATCCACCAAGAGTGGGTAGATATGTGTTTTCGGTAATCAGAAACTTCATCATTGAATACTCCTAATTTTTTTGAAATTCGATGCCTTAGAATAAGAATCTATAGATTTAATCAATTTTGCTAATAAGGGTGAAAACGGCCCTCCTTTCCTGCTATTAAAAGAGGAAAATGCAATGTGACATTATTATTTTTCCTGAAGTCAATTGTTATTTCCTAGAAAAATGATCACTTTTATCAAAAATTACAACACATACCCCTGCAGGTCAAATAAGGCTTATGCACTGAAGACAACAATCTGTAGCTCGTTTGAACCGTAAAATGATTCATATTCATAATATGGATACCCAATTAAAATTAGTATTATAATAGAGCTTGTCTTCTAGATGGTTTGTATAAATAGTCCCATTATATTGTACGTAAGTAGATTACGGCATATTCCCCAAGTCGTGACGGAAATTGATAGATGTCTATTGATAAAATAATTAATGCCTTAAGCCAGCAATCGCGGACGTTGCAGGATTTTACTACCCTGATCGTGGTATGTATTGTCTTCATTTGTCAGATTGATATTGGCACTTAAATTTTTGGCCCGCCATTTACTAATCGGGTATAACTGAAAGCGGTTATTATGAAGATAGGAAACACCCAAAACCGGTTGA
Organism: Caldithrix sp.; assembly: GCA_014730185.1. Lineage (GTDB taxonomy): Bacteria > Calditrichota > Calditrichia > Calditrichales > Calditrichaceae > WJIP01. The sequence goes on from WJIP01000082.1 coordinate 2,532, forward strand.
TAATGAGAAAAGAAATTAGATTCGTATTTAAATTGTTTTATGGAATCTTCGATTTCCCACATGAACCGGTTGGTAGATATATCCAACAAAAATTCGAATGAATTTAAATAATCCAGGGTGAAAAAAAGTTGTAGCTCATCGATTGCATTTTTCTAAAAATAAAGGGTAGCATAAAAAGCCGTTCCCGTGTTAACATTCGTACGGTCCGGATTGCCAAAATTTAATGATTGTTCATCAGACCTTGTTACGTCGATCTGGCCTTCGATACCCAGACTGAAATGCTCATCAATGAAGTACTCTCCGCCGCTGACCAGACTAAAAACCCAATCGATGGTGGCATCTCCATGTTTGGGATTGGTATAAAACATACCGGCGCCCATACCCATATAAGGCGATACCTTGCCTTTATCTCTATAAAGCTTTGGGGCCTAAGAGAATTGAACATTGGTTTCGCTGCCTTGTATAAAGACGACACCCAGATAGCAAGATAATATGCAGATGGTTGTTTTGATAAGAGGCGGCCAAACCTTTTGCGGAATCGGGATATTCGTTTTGATCAAAACAGATCAATCCCTGAACCGAGCTTTTTATAGTAAACGTACCGATTGTTCAATGTGCTTGGATTGAACGTGCGATAAAAATGATAACAGGATCACATTATTTGGATATCCAATATTTCGTCATATCACAGATTCAGGGATACTGTACATAATTTATGATAAGATTTTAAGGTAGTTTTAGCATCGCATTGTTTAAATGTTCATAGTTAAACAACAAAATATATAAATGCCGATGCTATCGTATCTCTTCTCGGCCATCGCCATAACGGGCGAACCGACCCGATTTGGGTCCGTGAACGTTATCGTATCGGGGCCAGGGCCAGCCGCCGAATTGGGTTTTCCGGAATTCGGAAAAGGCCTGTTGAATCTCGGCAGCGGAGTTCATGACAAAAGGTCCATGCTGTACGACGGGTTCATTAATCGGTTTGCCCTGAAGTAACAAAATGAAAGCTTCTTGTTTGCCGTTTTCGATGATAGCCGGCTGGTCGGCCAATAATTCTGCCGAGTGATAGGATTCCATCTGCATACCACCCAGCCCGATCCGGGCTCCTCTGTAAAAATAGAGGAAACGATTAACTTCCAAAGAAGCCGGGGGAATAGTCCAGCGGGCGCGGGGTTGCATTTTAATCAGCCACATTCCCACTTCATTTTGCGGATCGGCCCCCCAGGAATCGGGCGCCGGCTGCGGTGGCGTTACCTGACCAAAGGTTCCGGCAATCACGATAACTTCCGTTTCTTTTCCATTATCATCCCGTTCCCGGTATACGGGAATATCTTCGGCCCACAACATGGTATAGTGGGGCCGGGCAAATTTGCGGTCCTGCGGCAGGTTCAGCCAGATTTGAAACAATTCCAAGGGATTTGCCCGATCGCTGTTCAGCAGAGGAAACATTTCAGCGTGCTGTAAACCGGCACCGGCCGTCATCCACTGCACATCGCCGTTGCCGTAACGCCCGGCTGCACCGTGGGAATCGGAATGATCAACAAAGCCGTTCAGCACCACCGTTACGGTTTCAAATCCGCGATGGGGATGGGCCGGAAAGCCGGGAATGGTATGGCCGTGGTACATGCGCCAACCGTCTTTAGTGGTGAAATCCTGTCCAAGATTGCGACCTTCTAAAGAGGCCGCCGGTCCCAGTTGTTCGTTACCTGGTGGATAGTGATCGAGGTGATGCACACAAAATATGAACGGATCGCCGGTAGGCCAGGTAAAACCTAATGGTTGAATGGAGCTGACTAACTTATTATACATAACCCCTTCCTCTTTATTGTAACTAAATTGAATATACGAATTGAAGAAAGTTAGGGAAAATAATAAATATCTAACGCATTATGCCTTACCGCCAATATTTTGATCTGAATTTGACTTAAATTGAGTCAGGATAATCAAAGATGGCCGGATCACAAATTCTTGCACGGAGTGCATTATTTTTTAGATTCTAAACATTATGCAGAAATTGAACCATAGAACATAAATATACCGATAGATGGAATCGGAGAACGGTCTTATGACTCCAAGACGAAAACACTATGCTACCGTTGCTCGGCAAATGCCCGCGCGAAATCATTCGGGATGGATCTCTTACTGGTTGGGCCGGTTATGGATGGCTTTATTCGGATGGAAAGTAGCCGGACAACCGCCGAACTCGAAAAAATACATTTTGATTGCCGAACCGCATACGAGTAACTGGGATCTGCCCTTTATGCTTTTTGCCGCCTATATTTACGGTATTAAATTATCATGGATGGCCAAACACACTCTTTTCAGGAAGCCTTTTGGATTTCTGTTGCGTTACCTTGGCGGTATTCCCGTTAACAGGACCAGTGCCCGTGGCGTGGTGGCTCAAATGGTTGACCGTTTCCGCCAGTCAGAACAGCTTATTGTGGCTATCTCGCCGTCCGGCACGCGGGGCCGGGTGAATTACTGGAAATCCGGTTTCTACCGCATGGCCTGTGAAGCCCGCATCCCCATTACCTGCGGATTCCTGGATTATGCAAACAAAATTGCCGGATTCGGCTGTAGTTTTATGCCCACAGGTAACCCGGCCCGGGATATGCAGAAAATCCGTGACTTTTATCGGGACAAAACGGGTAAGAATACCGCGAATATGTCGCCGATCCGTCTGCAGCAAGAGGAATGAAACAGAAGTTCTTTAAGCGTAGCGGTACCGTTTGGATGAAATAATATTCTGTTATTCTTGCGAATTTGACCACAAATCAAAGTCTGCCGGTCAGCGCATCAATACCATTTTCCTGTAAGCGGTAAATGGTCTGCTTTTGAGCTGATAAAAATAAACACCGGACGACAGCGAACGGCCCTGGTTATCGGTTGCGTCCCATTGCATGCGGTATCGGCCGGCTTGCAGACGGCCGGAGAATAATGTACGTACCGGAAGTCCCAGTACATTATAGATCGTGATTTCTACCATGGCAGGGCCTTTTGCCGATTGCGGAATATTAAAAGGAATGACCGTTATCGGGTTAAAAGGATTGGGATAATTCTGCGCCAGTTGAAATTTTTGAGGTATAAAAGCCTCAGCAGGGCGCGGATCATTCGAGGTTGATTGTACAGAAACGGAGATGGGATTGTGTTTGGTACGCCTGCCGTTCACATCAACATCTACCAGGCGATACCAGTATGTATGACCAGCCCTGACCTGCGTATCGACGAAACGGTAATCGGTGGTATGAGATACGGTCCCGGCGCCGCGCAGTTGAGGGTGATCTTTAAAGGAAGCGATAGTATTGTATTTGTTGTTTTGCCCGGTGGCTCGTAAAATTTCGAAGCCCATATTGTCAATTTCGGAGGCGGCCGTCCAGCGTAGGATAATGTGCTGGTTGATTGAATGAGCGGTAAACGAAATCAATTCCACGGGGAGGGATTGGTCGCCGCCATCATTTTGAGCGCCCCATGTTTGATCCAAATTTGCTGACCAGATAAAATCGGAATATTGGGTCCCGCTTCCGGTTAATTGTAAAGAC
>WJIP01000083.1 GCA_014730185.1 Caldithrix sp.
GTATGAATCGTAATAATTGGTATTTTTTGGTCTGTAATGTATAAACAATGTATCCAAAGAATAATATAATGAAGTATCTTCATGGATATTGTAAAATCGATATAATCGCGAATATGGATACGTAGGCATTGAATCAGTGGGATCTGAGACTGATTCATAAAGGGTATCCGGAAAAATCCAGCCGTAAATGTAACTATTGCCACCACCTTCATTGATTCCTGCAATAACAAAAACAGTGTCCATATATTCTTTGGCGACAGGCTCAACTGATAGTGTATCAAAAAATGTCCTTACGATATTGATTCCCTCTTTCTTTAATAGTAAACCATATTTTGTGGTATCAGCATTTTGTTCGATGGTATCAATAGTTACGGTAATATTTCCGTTAAAAGATTCAAGAACAATTGAAGAATCAAGGTTAGCATTATCGATAAATTCGACATAATTATAGTCATATATTAACCAGCTCTTATGACCAAGATGGAGATCAAAATAACGCGTTAAATCAAACCCTTTCAGGTTTTGAGGTACAATCATGAAAAGAACCGCAATTAAGAATATCCTGTATAAGAATGAAATAACCATTATTTCAACCTGTTAAATATTTATATGTTTACAATCTATGCCATAGCAGTATCATATTTTATTTAATGAGAACCATCTTAAACATTTTTGTGTAACCGTGATCTGTGGTTAATCGATACAGATACACCCCGCTGGACAGGTCACTGCCGTCGAAGGTGATTTGATGGCGACCCGCTGTTTTATGAGCGTCCACAAGCGTTTCAATTGCTTTGCCGGTAATGTCATAAATCTCGATGGTCGCTTTGCCCGGCCGGTTCAAGGTAAATTCAATAGTCGTTGTTGGATTAAAGGGATTGGGATAGTTTTGTTGCAGTTTAAATGAATTGGCAATATCCGGTATTCTGGAATCTATAGAAGTTATTTTTCCAATTTTCAGGCTATCCGTCAATGAAAAATGATGATAGGTATCTGCATAGATATTAATATGGCGCTGAGCGGCATTCAAATAGGTCTCCGTACCGGTTTTGAATTTAAAATAATCCTTGTTAAACACATGAGACGTGTCCGTAATAGGTTCACCTGATGAATGACCTTGATCGTTAAAATAATATAAATAGTTACTTGTGCACCGGGAATTATTTACATATCCGGAAATCGAAAAAAATACGGACCGTGTGTTCTCCGAATAGTTAGATACATTTAACGTCAAAAGTTCCGAAGTGGATAACCGATAGGATTCATAAAGAACAGGAATGGAAAACTTGTTTACTTCCCTGATTTTTGCTTCCGGATTTAACAAATATGAATAAAAAAATAATGAGTCCGTCTCAACAACAAATAATTGATAAGTGGAATCATTCAAACTTCTCACTTTAAATTTTGGTATGATTCTCGGATTAGCATCAGTAAGATATTCAGGAAAATTTGGATATGTCTTTATCTGTACACTATCGCGAATAATTTTATCCTGGGTTATAGAAGTTGCATATATGCCATAAGGCATTGTGTTTTCAACATCGTCATGACGGGCGTTAAACCAAACAACCATGTATGAACTATCGGTTAAGGCATCCGCAGAAATGTGATATGTGTTTTCAGTACCATTAACTGAAGAAATAACTTTGCCCGAGTTATCATATAACCGGCTATCTAAATCCCCGTCAAATTGATCAATATACAGAAAGTTTTGTCCAATACCGGTTAATACGTTTTCATATCCCAGGAAGTCCATTCCGCACAATGGCCAGCTCCCGCCGGCGATCCCAAACGAAGGTGTAGTCTCATGAATTGTATGGTATATTTTAGCTTTAATTGAAAATGTTGCAGGCCAATATTCAGTAGCTGGAAAATTAAATGTTTTAGTGACCATAAATTCTTCTTTAACATTGGAAACAATGAGCTCATTAGAATAGATCGGAAATTTTTCATCAATCAATTGGCCATTTTTAGAAATAAATTGTGCTGTATAGTTTTCATTATTTGTTTCGGATTTCCAGGCAATAAGCGCCTCCTCTTCCGAAAAAGGAAACAATTTAGGATGCGCCGTTTGAGCTATTACTGGAATATCCGAGCACAAAACCAATAACAGTAAGATTATGGAAGATAAAACAAGGATTTTTGACATGGGTATAACAACCTCCGATGATTCAATTTTCAAAAACGGTTTATTTCATCAATATCATCTTTCTCATTTTTGAACGCCCCTGCTCGGTCGTTAATCTGTATAAATAAACACCGCTGGATAAATGGCTGCCGTCGAAGGTGATGTGATGGCGGCCCGCTGTTTTATGAGCGTCCACAAGCGTTTCGATTGCTTTGCCGGTAATGTCATAAATCTCGATGGTCGCCTTGCCCGGCCGGTTCAAGGTAAATTCAATAGTCGTTGTTGGATTAAAGGGATTGGGATGGTTTTGATAAAGCTTAAAATCCCCGGCTATTTCAGGATTACCATCCGGGTCAATGGACATAACCGGGTATGCGTAGCGCAGCACGCCGCCGCCCTTCGTCCCCATAAAGGCTACAAACCGGTCGTTCTTTACCGCGCCGGCCATGGACGTTATCGGTCCCGTTTGGGGTATGGGTGGTATCGGTATCCTTGGCGGTAATGGAACCTGTTCCCAACTCTTACCGCCGTTAAAACTTTCATATAAGATAAAAAGATTTTCATCATCTCCGCCGCCTGCTAAAATATGTTGGTTGTTCAACGGGTTAACGGCCAGGGCGTTTACATTCAGCTTTTCGTTTTTGAGCTTGGTATATTGCCAGCTTGCACCGCCGTCGCTGCTTTTGATCACCCCGCCGGAAATGGCGGCATATAGAACCGCATTAGAAAATGCAGTATCCGTAACCGATTCGACCACGGCCAGATCGTTGCATTGATGCACGGGAGCAAAACCGTTATGGACAAGTTCCCAGGTTTGGCCGTAGTCTTGGGAAATAAGAATGACCAGGGTGGGTACGGCGCTGGAAAAAACGCCGCCGGCCCATAAATAGCGATCCGATTTGGTCAGCGTTTGCATGGATATATTATCGTCGCCCGTCCAGGCTTTTTGCCAAACATCCGCTTGATAGCGATAGATGTAGGGATTATCGGCGCAGCCAAGGAGCGGCATGGGCGGTTCGTGGCCGGAATAGCCGAACCCGGTAAAGTCCGTAACATAGCCCACTTCGTCATTTCTTAAACCGGAGTCGGCCCGGGCCCAATAAGATAGAATCGGTGTGACCTTCAAAACCAATGAAGAATCTGCATGTTGTACACTATCGATTATAAGCGTATCGGATTTAAGCCCGGCGAAGACCGCGTAATTTTCGGCCGGTCCGATACCCTGCTGTTGGATATACAAAGCGGATACGCTGCGGTAATCGAGTCCGGCAAAAGTTTCCCACCGGGGTTGAGAGTCTTCCAGACTATGGTAGTAAATGCCGGTGGTATCATCGCCGGCTAAAATAAACGGTTCGGGATATGTATCGGGACACGAAATGGCCAAACGGGTAATATCATGTCCTGTTAAGCCGTAATACCGGATTTGGGCTTCCGAAAAAGAAATTATTAAAAAAAGCGCGATGAATGACGTGGCAAAATGTTTCATTAACCGCTCCTCCTCGCTACACACACAATAACAATACAATTATCCTGTCGGTACTTTTTTATGCTTTAATAAGTTAGGATTTCATCCTCTCAGTTGTTAACTAAAATTGAGCACGTTTTTTCCAGGTAATCGGAGGCCGCTCTGATTTTGAGGTTGGGGTGCAAATAGCGTTAATTAATTTGTACCTGTATTAGCGTAGCATAGCTGAGTACCCATTTTTCGAAAAGCTAATAAATTTGTGTACTCGCTGCAAGGGCTTTATTAGTTTTGCTTAGTATGCCGTTCGTTCGTAAAATGAATACTTTATAATCGATAGGATGCACCGCATGCAGTCAAATAACAGGGAACGACATAGCCCTACGCCCTTGTATCGTTGGACGGTTTTAGTCTTCGTCAGCCTGGCCATGTTTGGCAATTATTATGTGTACGATTCCATTAGTCCCCTGGCCGATTTGCTGGCCCGTGAGCTCAACTTTCTGGATCGTGATATCGGTATGTTGAATGCCATTTACAGCATCCCCAATGTGTTTATGGTACTGATTGGCGGTATCATTATTGATCGATTGGGGCCGCGTCTGGCTTCCTTCATCTTTTCCGCGCTTTGCATGATCGGGGCTGTTTTAACGGCTGTACAACCGGATTTATGGGTAATGGCTTCCGGACGTTTGATTTTCGGGCTGGGTGCGGAATCATTGATCGTGGCTGTTACCACCATAATCGCCCGCTGGTTTAAGGGCAAGGAATTATCCTTCGCATTCGGGTTGAATCTGACCATTTCCCGCCTGGGCACTTTTGCTGCCCTTAACTCGCCCACCTGGGCTAAACCGGCCTACGAAAACTGGCAGGGACCGTTGATTATATCGGTTATATTTGCGGTGGTGTCGGTAATATCGGTCGTATTTTATATGATGCTTGATGTACGGGCTGAAAAACGCTTTACCATGCAATCCTTTGATGATCAGGATAAAATTGACCTGAAGCAGATTTTTAACTTCAACCGGTCGTTCTGGTTGATTACATTATTATGTATCACCTTCTATTCAGCCATTTTTCCCTTTCAGACGTTTGCCGTTAAATTTTTTATTCAGCATCATGGTGTGACCCGTGAATTTGGCGGATTTCTGACCAGCCTGTTGATATTTTTTTCCATGGTGTTCACACCGATGTTCGGGCTTTTAGCCGATAAGATCGGTAAACGGTCGCTGTTGATGATGATCGGTTCTATGATGTTAATACCGGTTTATTTGATGATGGTATACACCGATATCCATTTGCTGGTACCCATGGCCATTATGGGCATCTCCTTTTCGTTGATTCCTGCGGTCATGTGGCCGTCGGTGGCGCTGGTTGTGGAGGAAAAACGTTTGGGCACGGCATACGGATTAATGACAATGATTCAAAATGTCGGCCTGGCCGGATTTAATTTATTGATTGGTTGGGCCAATGATTTCAGCCAGGGCTATACGTTAGGTATGTGGATCTTTTCCATACTGGGATTCGCCGGCCTGCTGTTTGCTTATCTTCTTAAGCGGGTGGAACAGGGCCCAAAAGGACACGGTCTGGAAAAAAGTATGGGGTCACGTTGAAGCATTACAGAATTATACACAAAGATTAATACGGGTTTTTAATGGCGGACAATAAACAGGATGATGTTATAAAAATAGGATTGATATCGGATACCCACAACCGCTTACCGGCTGAGGTATTTGAAACATTTGCCGGTGTTGATTTCATAGTTCATGCCGGAGACATCGGAGACCGGGAAATTATAGTAGATTTGCAGAGCCTGGCACCGGTAACGGCGGTTTATGGCAATATCGACACCTTTCCGATTACCAC
>WJIP01000084.1 GCA_014730185.1 Caldithrix sp.
GTATTGTTTGTAGGGAAGGAGTTTTTTAAGATAATGTTCTGCAGAATCCATTTTATTGGCCAACCAGTAATCCATCGCCAGGCTGAACCATATATCACGTATTTGTTTTTCAGGGATGTTGCCCCGTAATGTTAGATCCTTATGAATACGGATGGCATTGTTGTACAGTTTAAGGTGCCGCAGCACATCTCCTAATTTAATGTAGGCATCAATATTTTCGGTATCCTGACGGACTACGGCTTTTAATTTGTCGATGGCGCTGCGATAATCACCCTCGGCTATATATTTCAGGGCTAATAAATAGTTGCTTTGGTCAACGCGCTCTTCTTCGGCTTTACGACTACGAAAATAATAGATAACAAATGCGGCGATGATCAAAACTACGGCAATCAGCCAAATTTGGTTGATGTATGTGGTTTCCATCCCCATAATACCTCTTAACTAACGGATTCATTGTCAGTGTTGCTATCGGTATCCGGTATTTCATCAATGGATGTGTTGCGAAGCCCTTCAAGTTCTTTAACCAGCTTTTTATTCTCTTTCTTTAGCCGACCGATTTCGGTTTTGGCTCCGATAATCTGAGTAGATAGGACCAATGCCCCTATAACAACGCCCAAAAAAAGTGAAATAAAAATGACCGCTACCAAATTAACATCATTAAACTGTTTGTTGTACAGGTTAATGTCCACATATTGGTTTAAATTCAGCGTAAAAAACCATAACAAAGCGGCGCCAATTATAATCCAGAAAAACACACTGATTACACGCATAGGGATACTCCATCTAATAGTTTCATTATAAATCAATAAAATAAGGATTCAAGGCCTCAATTACAACAAAATTATGCTATGTCCGATCTGCGGGTGGTTGAATACATTTCAATCCCGGGTTTATGGTTTGATAATTTACCGGAAATCCTTATCTTAAGTTTTTCAATGATGAAAAAATGTTATGCCTCGGGAAGCAAAATATTCAATAATGAGTAAAGAGGACAGAAGGAGGATTTATGAAATCGGTCAATCCGGCAACCAATGCATTTATAAAAGATTATCCTGAACATAGTGAACAAGAGGTTGTGGAAATTCTAAAAAAAGTGAACAATCGGTATCAAAGCTGGAAGCAACAGCCCTTTTCGAACCGATCCTCATTAATGCACAAGACAGCCGATTTATTGAGATCTAAAACCGAGGAACTGGCAAGGTTGATGAGCGTGGAAATGGGTAAAATTATCCGGGAAGCAAGGGCCGAAGTTGAAAAGTGCGCCTGGGTTTGTGATTATTATGCGGACAACGCCGAACATTTATTGGCAGATGAGCCCATAGAAACAGATGCCTCAAATAGTTTTATATCATTCGAGCCGATAGGTACGATTCTCGCTGTAATGCCATGGAACTTTCCGTTTTGGCAGGTGTTTCGATTTGCAGCGCCTGCTTTAATGGCTGGAAATACGGCCGTGCTTAAACACGCATCCAATGTTCCGGGCTGTGCGCTGGCAATTGAACAGATTTTTTCTGAGGCGGGTTTCCCGGATGATACCTTTCGGACGCTTATGATAAGGGCGTCAGCCGTACCGATGGTGATTAAGGATGATAGAATAAAGGCCGTAACACTTACGGGTAGTGAGCCGGCCGGTAAAACGGTTGCATCGTTAGCCAGTGAAAACATAAAAAAATCTGTACTGGAATTAGGCGGTTCGGATCCATTCATCGTTTTGGATGATGCCGATATTCCGGCTTGTATTAAAACCTCGGCAACGGCACGTATGATTAATACAGGACAAAGTTGTATTGCAGCCAAGCGCTTTATCGTTGTTCAATCGCAGCTGGCAACGTTTGAAAAACAGCAAACGCAGATTATGGCGGGAATGAAGGTGGGCGATCCCTTGGACGAAAAAAGTGAGGCCGGGCCGTTAGCCCGTATGGATCTTGTCAGAGAGCTAAATGATCAAGTGCAAAAATCCATTGAGCAGGGAGCCCGGGTATTAACAGGAGGAAAGCCCATCGATGGTGACGGGGCTTTTTATCAGCCTACTGTTCTGACCGATGTACGCAAGGGCATGCCCGTGTACGAACAGGAAACATTCGGACCGGTTTCGGCTATAATTCCGGTAAAGGATGCCGAGGAAGCGGTAAATGTTGCCAATGATTCCCGGTTTGGTCTGGGTGGCAGCATCTGGTCGCGCGATATTGCTCAAGCGATTGATGTTGCTCGCCGAATCGAAACGGGAGGGGTTTTTATTAATGGAATGACAAAATCCGACCCCCGATTACCGTTTGGTGGCATAAAAAAATCGGGCTACGGCCGGGAATTATCGTACTTTGGCATCCGGGAGTTTGTAAATATTAAAACGATATGGGTTGCCTAAATCACAATATTTATTGGAGAGAATAACTAAATCATAAGCAAAACAAAAGGTATTGGAGCGCAGTAACAAATGGATTTATTAACTATATATAACCAGGCGAAAACTTTACCGGAATATGAAGAATTAATTGGAGATCAATTACCTTTGTACAAACTGCATTTTAAAAAAGCAAAGGTACCGGATACGGCTCAGGAGTGGCCTACACTAAAGATACTAGTCATAACAATGCCGCAGTGCGGTGACTCAATCTCTATCATTCCGGTATTGCACAAATATTTCGAAACCACACCAACTGAAATACGCATAGTGTTACGGGAAGAGTATCCGCAATTAATGGACCAGTTTTTAACCAATGGCGCCAGGTCGGTGCCCGTTGTTATTGTGCTGGACAAAAAAGGAATGTTTGTTACCCGCTTTGGTCCGAGACCCGCGGCGGCCCAAAATATTTTTGAGGCGCACCGCCAATCAATTATGAATGGTAGTGTTGATAAACAGGAGGTCAGTAAAAAGATTCGTACCTTTTATGCTAAAGACCAGGGAAAAACCATTATTGCGGATTTTCTGAATACATTAAAACAGGCTTTAACAGAGGTGAATGAGGTTGATTTTCCATAAATCAATAACCATGTTATGTTTTATTATAAATGGATAATAGCCATTGTTAATCTGGTTTTTACAAAAAATGTTTCGGATATGCTCCTAATTTATTTAAATTAGAACAATACTATCAATACCAAATGGACAAGTTTAAAAAGAGATATATTCATGAAAAATTTACCTTATGCAAATTTGTCTGCCAATAGCGGTAACTTTATCAATGTGTCTGTAGGAATTATCACTTTTTTTGTAATAGGATGGGTTCTGGTGGTTGGTCAGACCATCATTTTACCAATGATGATTGCATTGTTCCTGTCCTTTGTTTTGGACCCCATTGTAAATTTGTTTACCCGCATCAAACTCCCTTTAGCCATTTCGGTTTTCCTCACCCTGTTGCTGGCCTTTATTTTTTTATATTTGGTGGGATTGTTAATATATGCTTCCATTCAAAACTTTATCAACGAACTACCTGTATATGTAAGCCGGCTTGAGATATTGATAAAGGACACTACGCTCTTTATTGAAAAATTAATTGGACAGCCAATCAAAATAAAACCACTTAAACGCCTGGATTGGCTGAACAGTGAACAGAGTTTTTCCATAGCCCGAGGCCTGTTGAGCAGTGTAGGGACTTTTGTTACTTTCGTATTTAAGATGTTTCTTGTCATTATTATCATCGCTTTTTTATTAATGGGTAAGCGCAACATTAGTGACAAGGTATTTTCGGCATTTCAGAAAAAACAAGCCAATCAAATTACATCGATTTTGCATAACATCACCACGCAAATTCAGAAGTATATCGGCGCCAAGATGGTCATCAGTTTTTTTACAGGGGCTTTCAGTTTAATTGTCTTTTTCTCTTTTGGCTTGGATTTCGCCATTTTTTGGGCATTCATAATCTTTTTATTTAATTTTATACCCAACATTGGTTCAATTATTGCATCCATTCTACCGGCATTATTCAGCATTCTGCAATTTGGTTCTTTTGCCCCTGCTTTTTGGCTCATTTTAATTGTAGCTGTCATACAGATCATTATGGGTAATGTTGCGGAGCCCCGCTTGATGGGACGTTCTTTAAATTTAAGCCCTCTGATGGTTATTTTATCTTTGATTTTCTGGGGCTATATTTGGGGTATAGCCGGAATGATATTAGCCGTACCCATACTGGGAACGATCACTATAATTTTTGAAAATATTGCTTCACTGCGGTTTATCAGTGTTTTTCTGCGTGGAAATGTATCAAAGTCGACCAACCAATCCTGAGAGGATGAATTCTAGTTGTTCAGCTTTTGCGATTTTTTTAGATACTCATAAGCACGCAGTATGCTAACAATGGAAAGAGCATCCTTAATCGAACCTTCCAGAACCAGTTGCCATGCTTGTAAAAAGGGTATTTTTTTTATCCGCAGTTGTTCGGTACTATCCGGGTTGGATACACCATCAAATATATCCTCGGCAAGATAAACATATCCGCGTTCATTTGTAAAACTGTTACTTGTATATAACTCGCCCAGGTAAGTCCATGTTCGGGCCGTTAAACCCGTTTCCTCCTTGAGCTCTCGCTTAGCGCCTGAAAGGGTATGCTCACCATCTAAGGCGCCTCCTTCAGGAACTTCCCAGGAGTATTCATCGAGTGTATAGCGATATTGTCCGACAAGATAAGTATCCTGGTTTTCACTTAGAGGAACGATAGCAATAGCAGGTTTGGCTTCTACCACACCATATATGCCATTGTGGCCACTCGGGGTGATAACCTGATCTTCCCGGAGACGTAACCATTGGTTTTTATATATTTCTTTGCTGGATAAAGTTTTCCAGGGATTTTTCATCATTGGTATCCGGTTGTTCCATAAATCTAGTTATTAAAAAGTATAAGTATTTAATTTTAAAGGCCGTAATATCGGAAAAAATCAGAAGATTACAAAATTATGGTGGCGACAAATTTGGTTTAAATGTGATTTTTCTTGATATTTCGGATTTTGCGTATAAGGGATAACATCAATTGATGCCCAGGAAACGAATTTTTGGATGACAAACCGATGACTACAATGGAAATTAACGCATTTTATCAGCAACTTTTTAATGAATATTTCCCAGGAAAACACTTTACAGTGCAAACAGAATTTTATTCAACGAAAACGGCAAATCACTATGTAAAGCGTAAAGGTCGTTATCTGCATTACAAAATATCTCAACATTTTGATAGCGCTCCGGAGCGCATATTGAAAATATTGTTTCTGATATTATCTTCTAAGCTATTCCGGCTTAAATTGAAGCCTGAGCTAAAAAAGGAGTACCATTCTTACGTGGAAAATCATATTATGCCCGACATCCCGCCCAGTAAACCCCGTATATCAAAGCAATATACAGCGGTCGGCAGTGTATATAATCTAAATGATATCTTCGATCATATCAATCAAATCCACTTTTCGGGACGAATAAAACGCCCGCTGATCGCGTGGAGTTTACATAAGAGCTATAACCGTCTCGGATTTTATTCAGATGATCGGGCCTTACTGGTAATAAGTCGGATTTTTGATAACAGGAAAGTCCCGGCTAATGTAGTCGAATATTTAGTATATCATGAAATGCTGCATATCCATTTTCCGGCACAGAAAATTAATGGTCGTCGCCGAATTCATACACCGGAATTCAGAAAAATTGAACATTCCTTTCCTGATTATAAATCAATCAATATATGGATTAAAAAAAATAAACATAGATTATAACATTGTCTAATCTATGCGATGGCTCAAGGATTGCAGGTTAAATAAGGAATAAAAGCTGGTGGACATCAGCATGGAGGTTTAATAAAAATTTTGTCTGAGCCATGGATTCTGTCTAAATTTAACTATTTGCACTAATTTGAATGAGACAGCATCACGCTAAAATCAATTGCCGGATTTTTTATTTGAACATAAAAGAAAGGAATGCCAATGAAACGACTTGGAAAATTTGTATTAGCATTATGGGTTTTGATGGGATTATCCCTGGCATCAGCACAAAATGAAGATAAACAGAAAGCCACATACGGCTGGCAAAAAGAGATGGTTGGAAACTTGAATTTTACCCAGAACAGTTTTGATAATTGGGTAGCAGGCGGTGAAGATTCCTGGTCCTGGCAGCTGGATGTTAATGCCAAATTTGTAAACGACCAGAAATCATACAACTGGTCCAATACAGGAAAGCTTTCATTTGGTAAAACCAAGGTGGGTGATGATGACAGCCGTAAGGCGGCTGATGAAATCAAACTGGAAAGTGTTTATACTTATAAGATGGCTATTTATGTTAATCCGTTTATTAGTGCTACAGGACAAACTCAGTTAACCCAAGGATATAATTATACCGATACATCGAAAATAAGCATTTCCAATTTTATGGATCCGGCTTATTTTACGCAAAGTGTCGGACTGGGATATGCCCCCACCGAAAGCTTTAAAACCCGTTTAGGTGCGGCAATAAAGGAAACTAAAACAAGCGAATATGAGAATCTTTATGGAGAGGGCGAAGAACTCAGGGTTGAATACGGTGTGGAATCGGTAACCGATGTGAATATGAAATTAAACAAACTGATTTTGTACAACACCAAACTGGAGCTGTTTTCCAACTTACAACGTTTGGATGAAATCGATGTAAACTGGGATAATGTGTTCTCGGCCAAACTGGCTCAATATATTACGGTGAGCTTGAATATTAAATTATTCTATGATAAGAATATATCGGCCAAGAGGCAGCTAAAACAAACGCTTGCCGTTGGTCTTTCGTATACATTTATCTAAATTGTGTATTATTTTGTATTGAACAGGCGAGAATTCATTTTCACAAAATCTAAGATTGGATACCCCCTAATGGGCGTTTAATTGTTAAAGCTTTGGTTTGCACGGCCTGTATAGGATACCACAAATTGCAATATGTGCATCCTATCTATGATTATGATTGATTATATCGTCAAGCACTTTGACAATGGAAGGGTCCCACATACCTTGTTCGGTCTCACTATGGATGACGTTAAGAGCATCTTCCCGTGGCAGAGCATCCCGGTATGGTCGTTTTGTGGTCAGTGAGTCATAGCAATCTACAACACCTATAAGCCGGGCAAGGTAAGGGATATCTTCGCCTTGCAGGCCTTCGGGATACCCACTGCCGTTAAATCGTTCATGGTGGTAACGAATAATGGGTAATACGGGTTTTAATGATTTAAGCGGTTTACAGATCTCTTCACCCTCTATGGGATGGCGTTTTACAATTTCAAACTCATCTTTAGTTAATGGACCGGGTTTGAGCAGGATAGTGTCTGTTATGCCAATTTTACCAATATCATGAAGATATGCACCCTGGTAAATGATTTTAAGATCGTAGTCGTTCAATCCAAGTTTTTTACCAAGCACCTGGGCAAAGTTGGCCATTCGTCCACAATGGTCTTCCGTATACTTGTCTTTGGCTTCCACAGCCCGGGCCAGACTAAAAATGACGTGTTCCGCATTCTCCAATTCACCGACATATTCACGAAGTTTAACCAGATTGCGAATTCGAGCCCGCAGTTCGAAAACATTAACCGGTTTGGATATAAAATCATCTACGCCAGCTTCGAACCCTTCCAAACGGTCTTCCATACCTTCAAGAGCAGTAACCATAATAATGGGTATGAGGCGCGTATTTGCATTTGTTTTAAGCTTTTTAGCGACTTCAAAACCATTTACTTTGGGCATAATTGCGTCTAGTAAAATCAAATCGGGCTCGATGGTATCGATTTTCTTTAAAGCTTGTTCGCCATCATAGGCTTTATAAATTTTATAATTTTGATCCACAAGTATATCTTCAATACTGTCAACATTTTCTGGGTCATCATCTACAATAATGACGGTCGCTGGTCTTAAAAGAGTGGTATTATTCTTTTGGATTAGCTTATTCTGATTCAAATTCTGTTCCTCATGTTTACTCGTTTTTACCACAACTTTTATTGATCGGCTCAAGGCATCAAAAGTTTAATATTTTTCATCGATATATAACAGTGGGTGTTATTTTGTACATTTTTTATACACAGTGAAGAAATTAATACCATAATAGTATGGATAACAGCATTGAACTAATAAAAGTTGACACGACCATCGTAACTGAAATGGCTTTTAAAGAAAGTATGAACAGGAATATGTACATCAAATAGTAAAGAGTTTTTTATTGGAATGCGATGTTAGAACCTGAGGCCTTAATCCACAGTCCATGTATGGCCTTCGTTAAATAGATCAACCAGTCGGCCTTCACCCTTATTCTGTTTAACAAATTCAATCTGTTTTTCCAGTAGAGCCTCGTAAGTATCCCTCTTCTCATTACGAAAAACACCAATAGGTGTTGGCAAGTCCGGCTGTTCGCTGAGTCCGGCCAATACAAATTCTGTCGTAGCACGCAAGCCGTGTTCATCGTGTGTGAATAAATTGTTTGATTTGGTGCTTTCATTGTATGGCACGACTTCAAATTTGTTACCATTCCAGTTTACCGCTTTATCACTATTCTGACCAAAAACATAAGGTTTACCCTGTTCCATGATCAGTAAGTTATCTTTTTTCAATTTTGTATCGGTGATGTCGGAGTAGGCCCCATCATTAAAAATCACACAATTTTGGTACACTTCCACGAAGGATGTCCCTTTGTGCTGGGCGGCTCTTAACAGCATTTCACCCAAATGCTTCTGTTCGCGGTCCGTTGATCGGGCCACAAAGGAAGCCCCGGAAGCCAGAGCCATTGTAACCGGATTGAAGGCCGGTTCTATACTGCCAAAGGGAGATGATTTGGTGATTTGTCCCTGTTCTGAAGTCGGAGAATACTGACCTTTGGTTAAACCATATATCTGATTATTAAACAAGATTACGGTAATATCAATGTTACGTCGGCACAAATGAATAAAATGATTACCACCTATACTTAGGCCATCTCCATCCCCGGTGATGACAAATACCTTTAAATCGGGATTGGCTAGTTTTATGCCGCTGGCCAGTGCCGGAGCTCGGCCATGAATACCGTGAAATCCATAAGTGCTGAGGTAATAAGGAAAGCGGCTTGAGCAACCGATTCCCGATACAAAAACAAAGTTTTCTTTAGGTAAGCCAAGTTTGGGCAACATTTTCTTCATTTGGGATAAGATAGCATAATCTCCGCATCCCGGGCACCAGCGTATATCTTCTCCGGCTAAATCTTTGGCGGTAAACTGTGCCTTATTAATAATAGGTTCACGCATATGTTATCATCCTTTCAAATACGATTTGGCAGCTTCTACAATATCTTTGGTTGAAAGCGGCAGTCCTCTTATCTTGTTGAATCCACGGACGTCGACCAAGTATTCCATCCGCAAAATTTTTGATAATTGTCCCAGATTAATTTCCGGCACTAGCACTGTTTTGAAATTGTGGATATAATTTTCCAGATTGCCCGGCAAAGGATTAATCCACCTCAAATGATACCAGGACACCGTATATCCTTCCTTACGCAGCTGTTCGATGGCTGTATAGATGGCTCCATATGTGCTTCCCCAGCTCACCAGTAATAATTCCCCCATCTCCGGGCCATCGATGGCAGGGTGTGATGTAAACTCTCGAATTCGTTCGATTTTGTCGGCCCGCAGATGAACCATCTTATCATGATTATCGGGCATATAGGATACATTCCCGGATTCATCTTTTTCCAAACCACCGATGTGATGTTCGAATCCCGGTGTACCCGGTAATGCCATCTGCCGTGCCAATGTATCCAGGGAACGTTTGTACGGAGCAAATTGCTCCGCATCGGAGGCGTATGTTACTTCAATTGCAGGCAATTCGGAAGGATCAGGGATACGCCAGGGCTCCGCTCCGTTGGCCAGATACCCATCCGATAGAAGCAACACCGGTGTAGTGAATTTAAAAGCGATTCTAACCGCTTCCAACGCAGCCCAGAAAGAATCCGCAGGACTTTGAGCGGCAATCACGGGTATGGGTGCTTCTCCGTTTCGCCCGAAAATCGCCTGCATTAAATCGGCTTGTTCGGTTTTGGTTGGTAATCCTGTGCTGGGTCCACCACGTTGTATATTAACAATGACCAGCGGTAATTCAGTAATAACCGCTAATCCCATAAATTCGGTTTTGAGAGCAATACCTGGACCGCTGGTGGTGGTAATGCCCACAGCACCAGCATAGGCTGCACCAAGAGCGGCTCCAATTCCGGCAATTTCATCTTCCGCCTGGAAGGTTTTAACATTAAAGTGCCGATATTTGGACAAAAAGTGTAAAATATCGCTTGCCGGTGTTATTGGATAACTACCCAGAACCAATTCTTTATCGGTCAGTTTAGCTGCTGTAATAAATCCCAGCGCCAGGGCTTCGTTTCCCGTAACATTACGATACCTGCCCTTGCGTTTTTTCGCTTTGGAAATGGAGTAGGAAGTGGCGAACATCTCTGTGGAAAGGGCATAGGAATAACCCGCTTTCAAGGCCAGCTGATTCGCTTCCAGCATATCGGTTCGGTTATGGAATTTACCTTCAATCCAATTTAGAGTATTCTCTAAAGATTGCGTGAACAGCCAGTATGTAATTCCGAGGGCAAAAAAGTTTTTACACAGATCCTTTTCTTTGTTGGAAAGTGATAAATCCTCCAATGCGTTGCGGGTTAAAGACATAATAGGCACCTGAAAAACCTGATAACCATCCAGTGACCCATCTTCCAATGGATTGGATTGATAATCGGCCAGCTCCAGATTCCTTCTTTTGAAGGCGTCGGTATTAACAATGATAATACCATTGGTCTTGAGAATTTTCAGGTTTACCTTAAGCGCTGCCGGATTCATGGCAACTAATACATCCGGTGCATCACCGGGCGTATAGACTTTCTCACTGCTGAATTGAATTTGAAATCCAGAAACACCATACAAAGTGCCGGATGGCGCCCGTATTTCGGCCGGGTAATCCGGTAAGGTTATTAAATCGCTGCCTTTTAGAGCGGCGGTATTTGTAAATTGTGTACCTGTTAGCTGCATTCCGTCACCGGAATCTCCGGCAAAGCGGATCGTAACGCTTTCCAGGGTTTGTGTCTTATGATCGGTATTCGGCATTTAAAAATCTATCCTGTGTGAAAGTTTGAATAATTCATGGGTTAAAGCTCAAAAATCAGCAATATTATTTCGAAATGATATATCCGCAGAATGGTATTAAAATCGCTCATTAGTACTTATTTTTGCTAACTACAACGTCAGGATTGAGTTCGATTATTCCGTTTTTGAGAATAGGTCTTACCCTAAATTCGTTTTTAATTTTGATTTTTTAGTAAATATGGACTGTTGAAGGAAAACAGTATTATCTTAAGAGGATTGATAAGGATTGTTATAAGCTTAAGAATTTTTAAGGATATGGTTTATTCCACCCTTATAGATCGGATGCCATTGATTTTATTTTTTTTACAAACTGATATTTTTTATATTCATAAGTGAGCAGTGTCAGAAGAAATGGTCATTTCTGAGGAGTTAAGAAATACTTAAGCAAAGGTGTCATCAAATCGTTTCAATAATACGGGAGGGCGTTGATTTATGAGTGCCAATCGCGGACAGTGGAGTTCCAGAATAGGCTTTATCTTTGCCGCAGCAGGATCGGCTATCGGATTGGGAAACATATGGCGGTTTCCATATGTGGTTGGAGAAAACGGAGGTGCAGCCTTTGTCATCTTATATTTGGGCTTTGTTGCTTTAATTGGTTTGCCCTATATGTTCGGAGAACTGGCACTAGGCCGTGTGGCTCAGCGTAATCCGGTAGGCTCTATCGATGCCATCAAGCCGAGATCAAGATGGCGCTGGGCTGGCATCCTGGGCGTCCTTACGGGTGTGGGGATTTTATCTTTTTACGGCGTGATTGCCGGTTGGACGGTAGGATATATTCATAAGATGCTGACTAATAATCCCGGTGGATTCGAGCAGTTTGTAGCGGACCCCTGGGCATCGCTTTTCTTGTATGCTCTGTTTACGTTATTAACGATTTCTATAGTTTACAACGGAATTGAAGGGGGTATTGAACGCTGGGCTAAAATTTTAATGCCCATTTTATTTGTGTTGTTGATCATCCTGATTATCTATTCCAACTCCCTTTCCGGTTCCGGCGGGGGCTTATCATTTTATTTGAATCCGGATTTCTCAAAAATAACCGGCAGTACTGTACTGGCTGCGTTAGGACAGGCTTTCTTTTCCTTAAGCCTTGGTATGGGATTGATGATTACCTATGGAAGTTATTTATCAAAACAGGAAAACCTGGTTACATCCGGTATATATATTGGAATTTTTGATACCATGATTGCTTTTATGGCCGGACTGATTATTTTTCCGGCGATTTTTGCCATTAAAGGAAATATGGAAGCCATTGATGCCAGCCTCCGATCTGGTCCCGGTTTGATCTTTAAAGTATTCCCGGAAATTTTCAGTCAAATGCCCGGCGGCATCTTCGTCGGTGTTTTGTTTTTTATACTTCTTTCCGTGGCCGCCCTAACTTCTACAATCTCTCTCTTAGAGGTGGAGGTGGCTTATTTAATCGATGAAAAGGGTGCCCGCAGAAAAACCATCGTCTGGGCGGCGGCCGCCGTCACTTTTTTTGTTGGCATTCCATCGGCAGTATCTCAAGGCGGTAGCGACTTTTTTACAAACTTTGGGCTGATCCCTGAACGATTTGCCGGCCCTGACTTTTTAAGCCAGATGAGTTTTATCTTCGGTGATCTGGCGCTGGCACTGGGCGCATTTTTATTATCCATTTTCATCGGCTGGGTTTGGGGTGCCGATAAAGCGGCGGATGAAATTGCCCGGAATTCACCATTCTTTGCCAAAACCCGATCAGTATGGATGTTTATGATACGTTATTTTATTCCATTGGTTATTTTTCTGATTTTGTTAAATGTTTTTGGCATTTTCAATTAAAGCATATCCATTTAATATGTAGTTATTAAAGATAATTGGTAAAGAATGTGAAAAGCAGGCTTTAAATTCCGGTTTACTCTAACCCTGGAGAAATCAATCTGATCAAAAAATATTGACCACAAATGAAATAAATAATGGTCGAAATCCTTTAAATAACGGTAAAGAAATTAAGAAAATTAAAAAAACGATCAAACTGTTACTGAGGTAAATCGTTATCGTAGAACTGTTAAAAAAATTACTGCCTTATCTTTTAAATTATAAAGGGCGTTTGTCTGTAGGGTTTATATTTATCATCATAGGAAATTCAATCGGTATCATCAATCCTAAAATCGTACAACGGGCCATTGATTATTTACAAAAAGATATCAGCGTATCACAACTATTGGTTTATGCCGGACTTATTGTTGCGGTTTCTATAGTACATGGTATCTTTCGGTTTTTAATGCGGCACACCATCATTGTTGTGTCGCGTCTGATCGAATACGATATGCGTAACGATCTTTTTGCCAAATTACAAAGCCTGTCCTCTGCATTTTATCAGCGAAACCGGACGGGGGATATAATGGCCCGCTTAACCAATGATCTCAATGCCGTGCGCT
Organism: Caldithrix sp.; assembly: GCA_014730185.1. Taxonomy (GTDB): domain Bacteria; phylum Calditrichota; class Calditrichia; order Calditrichales; family Calditrichaceae; genus WJIP01. The sequence goes on from WJIP01000084.1 coordinate 13,478, forward strand.
CCGTTTTGGGACCGGGTTTGATGTACACAGTGAATACGCTTACCACCCTGCTGTTTGTTTTTACGATGATGATCACCATCAGCCCAAAACTAACTTTGATTGCCTTGATACCGGTACCTGTAATGATCATACTGGTCAATCGCTTCAGTAAACAAATCCACAAACGATATTCGGCAGTACAGGCGCAGTTTGCCCGCATTAGTACGAAGGTACAGGAGCATCTGTCCGGTGTGCGCATCGTTAAATCGTATGTGCTGGAACATTCGGAAATTGATGATTTTAACCGACTGAACGAAGACTACATTGACAAAAATATGCACTACGTTAAGATTCAGGCAGCCTTCAGGCCTCTGATGATGCTGATCGCCGGAGGAGGTGTTGCCCTTATTCTGCTATTTGGCGGCCGTTTAATTGTAGAGGGTGTGATTACTTTAGGCGAGTTTGTTGCATTCGACCTTTATTTAAGTATGCTCATTTGGCCGTCGATTGCTCTGGGCTGGGTACTCAATATCTTTTATCAGGGGAAGGCATCTATGCAGCGGTTGGATTATATCCTTTCCCAGGAACCGGATATTGTCGATCATGACCAAGTCCGCGATGTAAAGACCATTGAAGGGGATCTTGTTTTCAAAAATTTAACTTTCCAATATGAACGTCACAGTCCACCGGCATTAAATGATGTGCATTTTGATGCCACACAGGGAAAAATTATTGCGGTTGTAGGGCGCACCGGTTCCGGTAAAACCACACTATTAAATCTGATTCCACGTGTTGTGGATCCCGATAGAGGGCAAATATTTCTTGATGGGTATGACATTCATGATATTCCAATCAAGGTTTTACGTCAGCATATAGGGTATATTCCGCAGGATACCTTTTTATTTTCGGATACCATTGCCGAAAATATTGCATTTGGAATTAATAATGTTTCCCCCGAACAAATAGAACGAGCCGCGCGCATTGCTCAAATTCACGCCAGTATTGTTGAATTTCCAAAAGGCTACGAAACCATTCTTGGGGAGCGGGGTATAAATTTGTCCGGAGGCCAGAAACAGCGCATAGCTATCGCCAGAGCAATTCTGAAAGAGCCGCGCATTCTTCTTTTGGATGATGCGCTGTCAGCGGTGGATACGGTCACGGAAGAAATGATCCTGAAAAATTTAAAAGAGGAAATGCAGGGTAAAACCTGCCTGTGGGTCTCTCATCGTATCTCAGCCATTAAAGATGCGGATTTTATTATCGTTCTGGAGGAAGGCAAAATTGTGGAACAAGGCACGCATTTTACACTGATTGAAGACAATGGGATTTATGCTGATCTTTTTGAAAAACAGAAATTAGAAGAATCCTTAAATCTCGTAAGTTAATGAAAAACGCTCAAGATCCCTTAGATATATTTGAAGAATATCCATCGGTTTACTTTAATCTTCCGGATAAAATAATAAAGGGACGGATATGTCCGTCTCATTTTCTCACCAGGATTAAAACGCTGATTGTCATTTTCATCATAATTAGTACATCCCCTCTGCTTATGGCTCAAAATGAAGATAGCTTGGATAGTTATCAATA
>WJIP01000085.1 GCA_014730185.1 Caldithrix sp.
GATTACTATCTTTTTTCATTTACAAGCAATACCGAAAAGTGGGTCCAAATGAAATTTTAATTATATCAGGCGGTAAGAAGAATGTTATTAAACTCAAGGATGGCACCGAAAAGGCGATCGGATTTCGCTTTCGAATCGGCGGGGGAACGTTTGTTAATCCTTTTACTGAGAGTGTTGAGCGCTTCCCCATAGAGGTGATTCCCATCCATTCCAAAATTTCAGAAGCACCTACCAGTAATGGCATACCGATAACGGCAGAGTTTAATTCACAGGTAAAAATAGATACCAATAATGATTATTCGTTGTATCTGGCGATCACCAATTTTTTAAGTAAAGGCACTGAAGGCATTCACGAAGTGGCCGAGACCATTCTGGAAAGCCGTGTGCGTGAACTGATCGGAGGTATGTCGGTCGAGGATATCTTTTCCAAACGCAGCCAGTTTACCGATAAAATTTCCAGCCAGTCGCAACTCGATTTTGAAAAACTGGGGTTATCACTTATGTCCTTTGGTCTGAGGGACGTAACCGACAGCCAGGGATATATCGATGCTCTCAGTCAGCCGCATATTACAAGAGCAAAATACGAAGCCGAAGTGGATAAAGCCGAAAAAGATCGCGATATAACCATCAAATCCGCGCAAGCTAAAAAGGATGGAGAAGTTGCCCGGTTAGCCGCCGATGCTGAAATTGCAAAAGCCAACTGGGACAATGAGGCAAAAAAAGCTCAGTCTCAGGTGTCTGTTAATGAACAGAAGGCACGGGCGGATATGGCCTATGAATTGGAGCGCTATAAAATTCAGCAAGATTTAAAAAGAGAAGAATATGCTGTTAAGAAGATAGAGATGGAGGAAAATATCGGTCTCGATGATTTGAATATAGCCCGTAAACAGAAAGAACTGGAAGCCAATGTACTCAAACCGGCCGAAGCCCGTAAATTGCAGGTACAGCAGGAAGCTGAAGCAGAAAGTTATCGTTTGGCCAAAGAATCAAGCGGTAAAATTGAAGCGCTCAAAGCCGAAAATCAGGCAGAGGCGGAACGTATCCGGTTACTCGGGCAGGCGGAGGCAGATGCCATTGCGGAAAAGGCTAAATCCTATGCCAATTATAATGATGCGGCACTGCATGAAATGATTCTTGCCCGTATGCCGGAAATTGCCAAAGCGATATCGGAGCCGTTATCCCGTCTGGATAAGATCGTAATGATTGAACAGGATGGCAAATTGGGTACTTCTAAAATAACCGGACAGGTTACGGAAATTTTGTCGCAATTGCCGGAAGTTATTGAATCTCTTACCGGAGCTGATTTGCGGAAAATTTTAAAGAAGAAAGATACTGAAAAGGAATAACAAGATTGTACCGGTACTTATAATCTTGTATTAGAAATGTCAAATGATAAATGAAATACGATAGGATTTATTGTGATTGCTGAACGGATTAAACACATCGGTATTTCTCCCACAATGAAAATCGCTGCAAAAGCAATTTCCATGAAAGCAGAAAACATTGATGTTGTGGACTTTAGTGTAGGAGAACCCGATTTTCCCACTCCCCAATTCGTTAAAGATGCGGCTAAGAAGGCCATCGACGGCAACCGTACAAAATATACGGTTAATGCCGGAATGAAGGAATTGCGCCAAGCCATTGCTTCCAAACTAAAAGAGGATTACGGATTAGAGTATCAAATCGAAGAAATTATTGTTACCAACGGCGCCAAGCATAGTCTTTTCAACACGGTAATGGCCGTGGTTAATGCCGGCGATGAAGTCATTGTCCCCTCTCCCTATTGGGTATCCTATCCGGAGATGGTGCGAGTGGCGCAGGGCAGACCGGTTTTTATCCAAACAAAAGAAGAAAATGGGTTTAAGCTGCTACCGGAACAGCTAAAACAAGCCATTTCTGCCAATACCCGGGCCATTATTCTTTGTAATCCTTCTAATCCCACTGGCGCAGCCTATAGCAGGAACGATTTGAAAGCCATTGCCGAAGTACTGGAACAGGAAGATATAGTTGTTATTGCCGATGAAATCTATTCTAAATTAGTTTATGATGCTTTCAGTTTTAATAGCATGGCTTCCGTCAGTAAGGAAATGAAAGAAAAAACAATCGTTATCAACGGCGTGTCCAAAGCCTATGCTATGACCGGTTGGCGGTTGGGATTTGCTGCCGGTTCCAGGGATGTTATCTCGGCAGCTAATAAAATCCAGAGTCACAGTACATCCAATGCTTCGGCCATATCACAATTCGCGGCTCTGGAAGCCTTAACCGGTCCGCAATATGAAATCAATCGAATGGTAGCCGAGTTTCAAAAAAGACGTAATTATGTGATACACAAATTACAGACTATACCGGGTATATCATGCCACAATCCTGAGGGTGCCTTTTATGCCTTTCCCAATATTTCATCCTATTTCGATAAGGAATACAACGGTACGTATATCCGGAATTCATACGGACTGGTATATTATCTTCTAAAACAGGCTCATGTGGTTTGTGTTCCCGGCGCTGCATTTGGGGCTGATGACCACATGCGCATCTCATATGCTACCTCAATGGAACAAATTGAAAAAGGCATGCATCGCATCCAAGAGGCCCTTTCCCACTTAAAAACACCGGCCAAATTGAAGTTTGTAAAGTTAAGCAATACCCGGACGCAGGTTAATAAGCATGTGACTATAGATGCCCAAGTCGATGTGCCAAAACGCGATGCTCTGGTGGCTGAAGCTGAGGCTCAGTTAAGTTACGACCGATATTTTGAGTGGAACGCCAATATCAATGGCATGGTTGTGCAATTGCGCACCAATGTGGCACATTTATATGATTTCTGGGTGGAAAACTGGTATCCTGCCCAATTGGAAGCTGAATTGGAACCGCATGGTATCATTTACGCTGTGGATGGAGCTGTTGGCCGGGAACCGTATGCTTTCTTTAACGCTGATACTAAAACCGGAATATTATTTAACACGGATTATTACGGATCGCTGCGCCGTCTGGCGCTGGGGATGGTTACCGATGAAGGAGAACGGTTGTTAAATGTACATGCCATTCGTGGTATGTCCGGTGACTATCAGGGTGCCGGATTTGTGCTTATGGGGCCCAAAGGCACCAAAAAATCGGAAATCTTTTTTCAGTTATTGAATGATCCTGCCATCGCTCTCCATAGTAATGATTTGATATTTTCCCGTTACGGCGGCGGTTATGCTGCGGCGGATAATCCGGAACGTAAGCTTTATCTACCGACCAATACCGCCATGTATATGGAACGATTAGTGGATTTGTTTGATCGCAGTAAGTGTGAAAATGTGGTAACGCGTAAAGAAGACTGTGGGCATACGGATTGTCCTCTTCATGAAGAATGTCTTATGGATAGGGGCTATCCCTATTGTTACTACGCCTCAAAACAATCTTCCGCCATGCTCGATCCATATTGGTTTGGAGGTATGAATAAACACGTTAAACGCATCGATATACGCACTCTATTCATTTTAAAAAATGAATCTATGGGGCCTGCTATTCAGGAACTGAATGAAGAAGATGCCCTGCAAATTCTGGAAACCGGCATCAACCGTGGGGCCGTATCTCATAGCCGTTCGGGC
>WJIP01000086.1 GCA_014730185.1 Caldithrix sp.
AGGCTCTGGCGAAAGAAAGAAAATTAAAAGTACAACAAGCAAAGAACGAACGTCATTTAGAGAATTTGAAATTGGCAAGTTAACTTAAAAATCATAGTGCTAAAACCAGTCCAAAATTCCAAAAGGCTATGAAGCAGAACATTTTACTTCTTTTGTCTCAGCAATCCGATGAGTTTTACTTTCTAAGTTTTTTGCTCTTGTGTTAAATATGAGCATTGAAAATCGGATTCATAAATTACACAACCCTAACATTCAGGCTTACTTCATTTCCTAAAATCAATATCAAACTTTGACTTTAGAAATTTAATCCCTTAAAATAGACTTCAACCAAAAAAGTATAAAATCACAATTTCAACCAATAAGGTTTAATTTTTAACATTCAACCGTATTGGTATACAAAACATCAAGGGAACGTACAAACATGAAACACATCGTGCTGGTGGGTGATATTGTAGCCTCCAGAAATATTGATAACCGGAGTGGCATGCAGGCCCGTTTAAACAATACCATTCAGTCGCTGAATAGGCATCAAAAGGAGCGATTGCGTTCCCCTTATACCATTACCCTCGGTGACGAATTTCAAGCTGTTTTTAAACAGGCAACGCATATTTTCAGAGATGCCATTGTTTTGCTGCTCAACTTATATCCTGTAAAAATTCGTTTTTCGTACGGCATCGGTTCAATCGATACGCCGATTAATACCCGCCAATCCATCGGCATGGATGGTTCCGCATTTCATAATGCCCGGGCGGGAATCGATGCCTTAAAAAAAACATCGCATCTGTTTAATGTTCAGGGAATGGATAATGTTTGCTCCCGGTTGATCCGTGAAAATTTATACCTGATTTCGCACAACATCGAGTCCTGGAATAAAAACCGCCTGCATATATTTCAGTTATTCCTTGAGGGACGGTCAGTTAAAGAAATCGCCAAACATGTTGGTATTTCCGATAAAGGCGTTTACAAATCAATAGACGCCGGAGCTCTTAAAACCATAAAAAATCTTTTTGATGAGACCGGCAAAATATTGGATAAGGATTTAACTGCGGGATGAACACACCATTCGTAGTTGCCATTATTTTCTTACTGATTTCGCGCCTCATCTATCTCTTTAATGATGATGCTCAAGAATTAAAAGAATGCCTGACTATGTGTTTCATCCAAATAGTGGGTCTGACCTTATTTCGACTGGGTATCAACTGGTTTTTACTGTTGATGGTGTGGATGGGTTTGAATGCCCTGTTCTTTTGTTGGGAAAACCGAAGTCAACGGATCAATGAATTACGCTTATTATCGCTGGCATTAAATTTAATCCTGTTAAGCCTATTTTTCTCAGACCGCATTCATCTTACGTTTAATGACGGCGTTCTGGCCCTTTTAAGTGGTTTAAAACATTATTCTCAACTGTGGGCGTTTATGCAAACCATAAATGCTGAAAACGCAGGCCTGATTATTCTAGGCCTATTATTCATTATAAACGAGGTTAATTTGATGATACGCTCTACCTTTAGCATCTTTGACCTGGTTCCTAAAATGAACACCGAGGCCCAGCAGGTGGATCGTCAGGAATATAACGCCGGACGGGTTATTGGCATTCTTGAGCGCATTATCATTTTTATTGTTGTGCTTTATAATCAATTTTCGGTTATCGGATTTATATTGGCTGCTAAAGGCATTACCCGCTTCCGGGAATTGGAAAAACGAAAATTTGCAGAGTATGTGTTGATCGGCACACTGCTATCCTCCATGCTGGCCTTATTGTCTGCCCTTATGGTTCGGGCGCATTTGTAGCACCTCACAAATTATACGGCGACTTTTTTTAAAAAAAATATTGACAACACAAATTTACATGTTACATTATAACCGACTGGTCGGTCATTTAAAAAAAGGAGGCCTGTTTGTCGCCCAGAGTTATCGATAAGGAAGCCAAAAAACAGCAAATCGTGAATGCCGCCATTCAAGTGTTTGCCCGCAACGGCATTGTCAAAACCAAAATGATTGATATTGCCGACACCGCCGGTATTGGCAAAGGTACGATTTATGAGTATTTCCGAAGCAAAGAGGAAATTTTCGTTACAGCGTTCAATCATATCTATGACGGCATGGCCGATCGCATCGAAGTGGAACTCGCCTCTATTACCGATCCCGCGTTAAAACTCAAATTGGTCATCGAAGAGAGCCTGCGGGCTCTTTTTGAGGAACACAAAGACTTTGCCGGAATTATGCTGGAATTCTGGGCCGAGGCTATTCGCAACAATGATGAAAGGACTTTACAATCCATCCAACTCGATAACATTTATGAACACTATCGTACCATTCTTTCACAAATAATCAATGAGGGAATACAAAAAGGCGTATTTAAAACGGTCGATGCCTTTTCTACTGCCGCGATCATTATCGCTGCCATGGATGGGATCATGCTGCAATGGATACTGGCACCCGAAGTCATCGATGTTTATAAGTCGGCCGAAGCTCTTATGAATCTTATAATGAATGGGATGCAGGTTAATCCGTGAACAGGTTGGAGGCCACATGAAACACACTAAGTTTATTATGGTTACTTTATTTATCATCCCCACCCTTTTAATAGCGCAGGATGCTAAAACCATTGTCACAAAAGCCAATAATTTACTCAGGGGTGAAAGCAGTTTTGCCAGGGTGACCATGCAGATTATAAAACCGGACTGGAGCCGGGAATTCGAAATGAAAATATGGTCCCTGGAACCGGACTACGCCCTTATCCTTATTAAGGCTCCGGCCCGCGATAAGG
>WJIP01000087.1 GCA_014730185.1 Caldithrix sp.
CCTCCAGAATGGCCAGAGCGTAAGGCAATCGCCGTAAATCCAGTCGCAAAGTGTTAAAGTTGTCTTCCGCATCGAACGCTGTTAATATTTGCAGGGTGCGGGTGGTTTTTTCGGAAAAGATAGCGTGACCGAAGTTCAGAGTTTGCAATTGTCCGGCAAACGGGCTTTTATTCCGCAGGGCACCGCGGGCTATCACTTTTATTTTTCCACTTTCGCGGGTAAACAGGGTTACGATTTTGCTGCTTTCCTGCCACCGTATGGATCCCAGAACGATGGCCTTCGTTTTTATCAGCAGAGACATAATGTTTTCTGCAAGAAATTCATTTATTTATAAGCCTTTTAGCTTACCGCTCTAAGCAACCTGTCGTTAATTAAATTTAAGTTAAATTAGAGAAAATTGCGAATGATTGAATTCATTGGGTTTTGTTTTCCGAACATCGTGCTATAATATTTCAACCCTAAAAGATAAAGCTTGAAAATACGGGGATTTTGAGTTAAACTCATGTGAAACAAATACAAACAGGATCATATTATGAATAATAAAAACATTCGGCAGGCGGCGGTCGCCGGAATGTTCTATTCCGGAGATAAAAATACACTCGAGCGGGAAGTAGCTGTATTTCTGGAAAATTCCCGGGAAGAGCAAACCGGCCAACGTCTTTTCGGTATTGTGGCTCCCCATGCCGGTTATATGTTCTCCGGCGGAGTGGCTGCCCGTTCCTATCGGCAATTGGTGGGCAAAGCTTTTGATACGGTTGTGGTGGTGTCGCCAAGTCATCGTACCTATTTTGAAGAAATTTCCATCTACGACGGTGATGCCTATAATACCCCCTTGGGCAGTATCGAAACGGATCACCAAATGGCCGATGAGCTGACCAATCAGAATGAACGCATCATCCGTTCCGATCTGGGGCACGCTGTGGATGAACATGCCCTTGAGGTACAATTGCCTTTTTTGCAGCATGTGCTGGAAGATTTCAAACTGGTTCCGGTCGTGATGGGCAATCAGGATGGTGAAAACGTCCATATTCTGGCCGACGCCTTAGCCCGGGTGGTCAAGGATAAAAATGCATTGCTGGTGGCCAGTTCTGACCTATCGCATTTTCATTCTTATGATCAGGCGGTGACACTGGATAAGGTGGTTGTGGATCAGATTAACCGTTTTAACTATCAGGGTTTGCTGGAAGACCTGCAAACGGGTGTTTGTGAAATGTGTGGCGGCGGACCGGTGGCGGCGGTAATGAAGGCCTGCGAGATCCTTGGAGCCGATCATTCCAGGGTGCTGCTGTACCGCAATTCCGGCGACGTGACAGGCGATAAAAGCAAAGTGGTGGGCTACTTGTCAGCAGTATTTTATCAATAAGTAAGATCATGTTTTAGTTGAATCCTTATCTGATAACTGCAACCTGGCATAATCTGGGAAAGCGATGGATTGATATGGGTGTATATCTCAATAAAAGCTTGAAAAATGAGATCTGCGCATAGTTTTTTAATAAATTTTTACGGAGGTTGAATGAAAAAGTGGATTCCTGTAGTCGTAATTGCCTTAGTGGTCATTTTTCTCTATTCCTCGTTTAAGGGTACTTATAATACGTTCATTAATCTGGAAGAATCGGTTAATGAAAAATGGTCCCAGGTAGAAAATGTGTATCAGCGACGGGCCGATTTAATTCCTAACCTGGTGGAAGTGGTTAAAGGCTATGCTGAGCATGAGAGGGAAACATTGCAGGCGGTAACCGAAGCCCGGTCCAAAGTGGGCGGACAGATAAATGTGGGTTCGGAGGTACTGAACGATCCCCAGGCTTTTCAAAAATTTCAACAGGCGCAGGGGCAACTGACTTCCGCTTTGCAGCGTTTGATGGTTGTGGTGGAACGCTATCCCCAGTTAAAAGCCGATCAACGCTTCGGTCAGTTACAATCCCAATTGGAAGGCACCGAAAACCGCATCGCTGTGGAGCGGCGCCGCTTCAATGAGGCGGTACGCGATTATAACAAAGCAATCCGTTCATTTCCCAATAATATTATGGCCGGCCTGTTCGGGTTCGAACAAAAGCAATATTTTCAGTCCACCGAAGGAGCCGATCAGGCGCCGGAAGTTGAATTTTAATAACGGATTTCAACCGATATGATAAAACGAATGATTTTAATGGGGCTGGTTGTGTCATGTATTGTTGCGAACTGGACAGCTGCCCAGAAAACCGAACCGGATCTAAGTAACCTGCAGAAGCCTTCAGGCTGGATTAATGATTATGCCGATGTATTAAATCCGCAACAGGAACAGAAACTGCGCCAGCAACTGCAGGCCTTGGAAAACCGTTCATCCAATCAGATTTTTATTGCCATTTTTGATCGCTTGCCGCGTGATTATTCCCTAGAAGGTTTCACCGTGAAATTGTTCGAACAGTGGAATCCGGGTTTACCGGATAAGGACAACGGTATTCTAATGACGGTTTTTATGGAGGATCGCAAAATCCGTATCGAGGTCGGTTACGGATTGGAAGATGTGATCACCGATGCCCAGGCCCACACAGTTATCGAACAGGTGCTCAAACCGTCTTTTCGGCAAAACGACTATTACGGGGGATTGGAAAAAGCCCTGAGTGTGCTGATTCCGGCAGCGGAAGGGAAATATCAGATTCCGGTTAAAAATAAAAAGAAGAATGGTGACGGATTTTCCTTTATGCACATTATCATTGCCTTCTTCTTGCTGAGCTTTATCAGCCGCTTATTCACCGGACGAAGATCAACCGGTTATGGCAGCAGGCGCCGCGGTAGTTTACTGGGATTTCCCATAATTCTGGGCGGCTTTGGTGGCGGCGGTTCCGGGGGTGGATTTTCCGGAGGTGGATTCAGTGGCGGATTTGGCGGTATGTCCGGTGGCGGCGGTGCCAGCGGGGGATGGTAAGCGATTAAAGGGGTGACTGAATATGAACGCAAAAAATTTTTTCAATAAACAGGAAAAGGAAAAAATCGTCCAGGCCATCAAGGATGCGGAAAAGGAAACCTCCGGTGAAATTCGCGTGCACCTGGAATCCCGGTGCAAGACCGAACCACTGGATCGGGCGGTGAAGATATTTCAGAAACTCAAAATGCACCGTACGGAATTGCGTAATGGTACCATTATCTATTTAGCTGTTAATGACCGTAAGTTTGCGATTTTTGGCGACCAGGGGATCAATGAAAAAGTACCTGAAAATTTCTGGGATGATATCCGGGAAAACATGCAAAGGCACTTTAAACAAGGGGCTTTTGTGGCAGGCCTGACCCAGGGTATTGAGGCCATCGGCCGAAAATTAAAAACCTATTTCCCGTATCAGTCGGATGATGTCAATGAATTATCCGATGAAATTTCTATGGATGATTGATGTTTTGCCGGGCGGTTGGTGTCTTTTTGAAAAATGGCCGCCCTATGCATAAGCAGAGCGATAAAACTTTAAACCCTTCGTGTGGTGCGCTTTCCGGATCAATGCATTTTTTGCATAATAATAAAACGGTTGCACTCAATTTCAACCGGTTCAAACCGCATACAAAAACGATCGTACAAACGACAAGACGATACCATGCATGAAATTTTATTAGTGGCCGGCGAAGTTTCCGGGGATGATCACGGGGCCGCTGTGCTCAAACATTTAACTGCCATGGATGACGAGTTGCACGCTTTCGGCATTGGCGGCGAAGCGTTGGCAAATCAGGGTATGGAACTGATGTATCACCTCCGCGATCTGGCTTTCCTGGGCATTGGCGAGATAATCCGTCATTTACCGTTTATTTTTGAAGTGCAGCGTAGGCTATTGCAAGCCTGTAGCGAACGCCAACCCAGGGCAGCCATCCTTATTGATTATCCGGGATTTAATTTACGACTGGCCAAAAGGCTGCATCAACTGGATATTAAAGTTATTTATTATATCAGCCCTCAATTATGGGCCTGGGGCCGTCGTCGAGTACATAAGATCAAACGCTATGTGCATAAGATGCTGGTCCTGTTTCCGTTTGAAAAGAAGTTCTATCAGCAATATGGCATCGATGTCAAATACGTCGGGCATCCTCTGGTGGATAAATACCATCATTTGGTGAATGCCGGGCAGGAACCGCTAACCGGCGAGACCAAACGTATCGGAATATTACCGGGTAGCCGTAAACAAGAAGTTTCTGCATTGCTGCCCAAAATGTTGCAAACCGCCCGGCAATTGCATCAAGAGGGTCTGATCCGGGAAGCGATTATTGTGCGCGTACACCATCTTGAAGAAGCCTTTTATCATGATTTCCTGAATGCCAACGATGATTTTGTCCGTATCCGGCAGGTTCCCCTGCAGGATATCCTGCCCCAACTGCATGCAGCCCTGGTAGCTTCCGGTACAGCCACTTTGGAAACCGGGTACTTTCAGGTGCCGATGGTGATCGTATACCATGTTAATCCGCTGACCTACTGGATTGGTCGGCTGCTGGTTAAAGTACGGTTTATCGGTTTGGTGAATATCGTAGCCGAAAAAGAGGTGGCGCCGGAACTGATCCAGAGTGACTTTAAACCGGCCAAAGCAGCTCAATTGTTGCAAACCATGATTAGCGATGAACACCATCGCTATCGGCAGAGTCTAGCTACTATCCGGGAAAAACTGGGAGCGCCGGGCGCCGCCCAACGTGCCGCCCAAACGATTTTAAACGAACTGAACGGGACTTAACCTTCTACGGCTTTCATCATGCACGGTGTTAAATTTGTTGAAGAAGAATACCAACTGGCTCAGCGTCGTATTCGTTTAAAGCGCATCGCAAATCTGGATGAGCTGGTGGGCCGGGTTAGTGATGCCTTGTTCGCTGAGGATGAACGCCTGCCATATTGGGCAGAATTGTGGCCATCCGCCATCGGATTTATTCGTTTCGCAGATGCCCAACCTTCGCTTTTCAAAGACCGTACGGTTCTGGAACTAGGCTGTGGATTGGGCCTGACCACCATAGCCATTAGCTTGCAGCGTCCTGAAAAATTATTAGCTACGGATTATGAACCCCAGGCCCTGGAAATGACACGGCAGAATTTCGTCAAGAATCAATTATCCCCGCCGGAATTACAGCTCATCGACTGGCGCCACCCGGATTTAAATACGGTTTTCGATCGCATTGCTGCTTCGGATGTGATCTACGAAGAGCGTTTTTTTCAGCCGCTCATAGATCTTTTCAATACATATCTGGCACCCGGGGGGAAAATTGTGCTGGCTGAACCCAACCGCAGTGTGGCCCAAAAATTTTTTCGGCGGTTAATGCATTACGGTTACATGCTCCATGAAAAAAGAATGCGTGTTGTACAGGCCGGCCGACCACTCACGGTGTCTGTTTATATCATTTCCAAATAAGTATCGATCTACAGCAGGAACAATCTGATCCAGGGTGGATTAAATTTTTCAAGATGTCCGTTGCAATCGACAAAGGAAATCAAAACAAAGTCAATACAATGAGCGAGAAGAAATTACAATATTCACTGATCCCCATTGAAGGCATGACCTGTGCTTCCTGTGTGTCCCGGGTGGAAAAGGGATTAAAAGACATGAATGGTGCCCAATCGGTCAATGTTAATCTGGCCACCGAACAGGCGGCCATCGGCTTTGAAAACAATGATTGGGATTTAAATAACCTGATCAAAACGGTGGAATCCACCGGCTATCACGTCAAACAGGAAAGCACCGTATTGTCCGCTCCGGGAATGCAGGATACACCGTTGGCTCAAAAAGCGGAACACCTCGTTTCCAGGCAAACCGGTGTGTTGCAGGCCTCCGCTAATACGGCATCGGAACAAATCCACCTGACTTATATCCCCGGTCTGCTGGATTTTAATACATTGAAATCGGAACTGCAGCAGGGCGTGAATATTGAAATTGATATCAGCGACAAGACCTCGGATTTACAACAGGTGTTGGATGCCCCGCACCAACGCTACGCCCGGTCTTTACTCAACCGGGTAACGTTAGGTGTAGTGCTGAGTATTATTATTTTCATATTTAGTATGCCCCGGCTGTTCGGATTTATTGAACCCATCGCATTGCAATGGCGGGCGTACAGCAATTTTCTATTGACAGCGATTGTACTGATTTTCACCGGAAAACCGTTCTTTACCGGATTTATTAAGGCTTTGAGAGCCGGAACGGCGGATATGAATACGCTGGTAGCTCTGGGCAGCGGCACAGCCTTCATTTACAGCACGGTGGTGACCATTGCTTACACCATCAATGGCTGGGAGAGCGCCTCGGCCCACCTGTTTTACGACACAGCGGCTATGATCACCACCTTTATTCTTATCGGCCGGTATCTGGAAGCCCGGGCTAAAAATCAAACCACGTCGGCTCTGCGGGCCCTGGCTTCTCTACAGCCAAAAATTGCCCACCGTATTTCCGGTCATGAGATACAGGATGTTTCCAGCAATGAACTGAAGATGGATGACGAATGTCTGGTACGTAACGGCGAACATATTCCGGCTGATGGAGTATTGCTGGATAAAGAAGCTCTGATCGATGAATCCATGCTTACCGGTGAACGGTTGCCGGCGGCTAAAAAGAGCGGTGATCAGGTTATTGGCGGCACCATTAATACCGATAATCCCATCCGGATACGCATTCTGCGCACGGGTATGGACACCACTCTGGGCCGCATCATTGGTCTCGTTCGTCAGGCCCAGGGCAGCAAACCGGATATCCAGAAGCTGGCCGATAAAGTGGCTGCGGTTTTTGTGCCCATTGTTATTGGTATCGCTCTGCTCACTTTTGGTGGATGGTTTCTGGCCGGTGCCTCGTTTACCACAGCCCTCATAAAGTTTATTACCGTGGTGGTGGTGGCCTGTCCTTGTGCTATGGGATTAGCGACACCCACAGCCATTATGGTTTCCAGCGGACGGGGTGCGGAAGAAGGGATTTTGATTAAAGATGCCGGCAGTCAGGAAATTCTGAATAATATCGATGTTTTATTGCTGGATAAAACCGGTACGTTAACCTCCGGCCGCATGCGGGTTAAAGAAATTGTGCCTCTGAACGAAGTAGACCGAAACCATCTGTTACAGGTGGCCGCTTCCCTGGAAAACCACTCCAATCACCCCATCGCCCGGTCCATTGTGCAAGAAGCCCAAAACCAGCAGATTGAATTACAGCATTTCAGCCGGGTGCGTGAAAAAAAAGGGCAGGGCCTGAAGGGAACTTTGGATGATCAGCAGGTACTCATAGGTAAACCATCTTTTGTAAAGGAATACGCGGTGACATTCACAGAGGAACAGGAATCCCGGCTAAATCGCCTGGCCCAGCAGGGGGCAACCACCAGTGTTGTGGCTTTTGATGGTAAGCCCGCGGGTATTATAGCTTTAACCGATGAAGTTAAACCACAGGCCGAACAGCTTATCCGATATTTTACGGACACCGCCGTACAAACTATCCTGGTGACCGGGGATCAGCAGGTCACTGCCGATGCCATCGCTGAGCAACTGGGTATGGATGGGGTTTATGCGGAGTGTTCCCCCGAGCGCAAAGCCGAAATCATCCATGATTTACAGGCCAACGGTCAGAAAGTGGCCATGGTTGGTGACGGTATCAATGACGCGGTGGCGCTTACGCAAGCTGATGTGGGTATCGCTATGGGCAAAGGCACGGATGTGGCCGCCCATTCGGCGGATATCATCCTGATGAATGATGAGTTAATCAGTTTGCAGCGCAGTTTTCAATTGTCGCGGCAAACCATTCGCCTCATCAAACAAAACCTGTTCTGGGCATTCGGGTACAATGTGCTTATGATTCCGGCGGCAGCCGGGTTATTGCTGTGGATAACCGGTGTCGGCTTCGATCCGGCGGCGGCCGCCGTGGCTATGGCCCTCAGTTCATTTTCTGTGGTCAGTAACAGCCTGCGCCTGAAACGGGCGAAAATAGAGTAAGTATTCTAATACCGAATCGACAGGGAAGCCTGGTAAGAACGTTTACGCAGATAATAATCCTGAAATCCTTTACTATCCAGCAGGTTGAATCCGGACAGACGGGCATTGATAACCATGTTTCGCAGATTTAACCGATAACCACTGGCGCTCACATCCAGGGCATTGATACGAAACTGATAACCCACCGAAAAATCAATATCCCAGGCCTCATCGATACGGTTGGTGGCCAGTTGGTTGCGATCATCAAAATACCAGGCATAGCTCTTACCATCGTAAAATAACAAACCGTTCAAATAAAAACCGAATGGGGTTTGATATTGCATTTGCAGGTTAAATTTTTTCGACGGTTTGTATTGATACAACAGCAGATTTTCAATATCCAGGGCTGTATAGCCAAGGGAAAGATTGAGTTGATTATCCAATCCGGATAGTTGAACGGATGATTCAATCCCTGTGGTGGTATTTTTACCGATCTGCGACTGCACAATTAAATCGCCCAGCGGACGTTTGAGAATTTTATTGTAAACCGTGTTGGTGAAAACAGCCATTTGCATTTCCAGATTATTTACCATAGCATGGGACCAGCTGCGATATACTCGTAAGCCGCCTTCGTAGGAACGGTTATATTCCGGTTCCAGCTGTTCGAATGTGGTATCGATGCCCGTAAAAATGAGCATGTCCCGGGTGTAGGCCGATTCCAGCAACGTCGGGTATTTGACATTTCTGCCATAATTGATATACGGTTCCAGGCGCCAGGCCTCTTTTTGCCAGTACAGACGCAAACCAAGGCTGTTACCGAAGTCTCGGTAACCGGTGGCGCTGAAGTCCCCTCGGGCTCCCAGATAGGTTTTCCACCACAGATTCCTGGCGGAGTCCGGCCGGTCGGTGAAGGACAGCACGCTGCTCAGGCTGAAAAAATTATCGTAATGATGGCTTTTGAAATACGTGCGACTGCCCTGCCGGTCTTTTAAGCGGGATTCCGTATCCAGAGCTTCGTGGGCATAGGTGCTGACCAACTGTAAATCCAGTTGATTTTTGCTAAAGGTTTTTGCCGCCCGCACCTGCAGGTTTTCATTAGAATAAATGTTTTCATCGCGGGTGGATTCCACCACAAAACGTTTCACCCGATCCAAGCTGAACAGCTGACTGATTGTTAAATCAAACCGATGTTTGTTGGAATAGTTGAGGGCTAACAGATAGTTATCGCGGGCATTGCTCCAGTCGGTTTTATCGTAATTCAGCCGGTAGGAGAACATTTTCAGGCGCCATTGCCCGCTGTCGGTGTAGTAACTCAGATCCATCTGATGATTATCGCGGATGGAAAAAATATGGGGATTAGCCGTTTTGTCATCGAAGCGTTCTCCGCTGAAGTACTCGATGCGCGGACGGAACTGGTGATAAGAACCGGAATAATTAAGAATAAGTTTTGAGGTTAAGGGAATATTGACATGCCCGGAATACGCTTCTTTGCCGTAACTGCCTTCCTGGTATTTAAACTTGAGCCCCGCCTCGGTTTGCCGTCGGCTGTGAATATTGATGACGCCGCCAAAGGCACCGCCGCCCAGTAAGGGTAAATTGGCCCCTTTCAGCACATCCATTTTGTATATCTGATCGGGAACGATCAGGCTCAAATCGGCGGCCCCGTCAATATTCAGATTATTCAGCAGAATACCGTCCAGATAAACATTAACCTCACTCGCCTGACTGCCGCGAATTTGTATGCGCCGGCCCTGCAAATCATTGCCCTCTATGTGCACCGCTGGCATGCGTTTAAACAAATCGGCCATTTCCACGGAACCGATATCTTCAATTTGCTGCACGGAAATGGATTCCTGGCTGTGTGGAATTTCCGCCCTGGAAAGATCGATGCGATGGCCGTAGATATCAATGGGCCGGTCCAGAGTGTATGATGTACGCCTTAATTCGATAATCATGCCCGGCTGGCATTGTCGAAGGACTCGTTTCCAGGTCACATATCCTGAATAACCGACCACCAAAGTATCATCGGCCAGTTGCTGCCGATCCACCGATAAATGAAAGTAGCCATCCCGGTCGGTGCTTACGCCAATGGGTTGATCCAGAATATAGACATTGGCTCCGGCCAGGGGCTGCTTATTTTCGCTGTCGATCACTCTTCCGTGCAGTGCGGCATAAAGACTGTTTTGGGCGTATAGGCCTAATAAAAAAGCGAAAATGGTCAGGCCTGTTTTGAAAGGCAACGGCATCATAATTTTACAGTTATGGTCAAACATAAATTTCTCATTTCTATTGCGTGCCAAACAGCAGGGTGTCCGGTGCGTAAATATTGATGGAGTGGAATAGTGAATCCTGAAATCCATCATGATCATCAGCCGTAATCCAGAAATATATACTGGCAGCACCTTCATATTCAAGACGCGTCTGATAATATGCCCGGTTGGGGTGTTCCACATTAACCCGATTCAGCGACTGAGTTAACAATCTGGTGTTGCCGTTATTATCTTCGTAAGGGAAATGACCGGTAACATCCTCAATATTGGACCAGCCCTGATAATCCAGTACAATGGCTTGGCAGGTGTATGTGCTGAATTCACCGGGCACGGAAACCCGGGCGGTTTGTTCGATGATGGGGGCACCATATTTCAGGGGTACATCGATTTGATTGATGGTGGGCGATAAGACAACGTTCTGTTCGTAGTCAAAATAATTGTCTGCCGATACCCGTAAGGGCGTGGGTTTATTTTGTTCCTCATCCTCGGACAGCAGATAATTAATAAAATAGTTACCATTGGCATCGGTGAGGGCTTCCTGTGAACCCAACTGCACGGTAGCCTGATATACGCTGTCGCCGGTATACAGATTGGTGACATTTCCTTTAACCACGGTTGTCTCCACCAGTTGCTGCGTGGAATTATCCGCGCCGTAATATTCTTCGATATCACAGGCCGTGATCGACAGCAGGATCAGGATTAACATGAAACAGCGCATAAGCATCATCCGCGTTAATAAATAGTTGCAACATCAAATGTAACAATATTTGCCGCAAAAATAAACAAGGTCAACAGTAAAAAATTAATGGACTTAATTTCTTTAAAAATCACGATGCACTCGGTTTTATTTTTCGGGTCGCTTCTTTAAACGTCAGGGCCGACATTGCCTCTTTGTTTTGAAAAGCAAAGTGCCTTACACGGTCCGGGTCCAGCTTTGACCATTCCCGCAGAGTCCATCCGATGGCCTTGCGAATAAAAAAGTCCGTCTCTGCAAAATGATGGATGAGGATGGCCTCCATCCGTGACGGCCAGTCGGCCTTATACCGCACGGGGGTGATAAAGCGTAGGATACCGGCCCGTCGCACCCATAAATGGCTGTCCGTTTTCCAGCCATCCACATGGGCATGATACCGCGGAAAGCGGAAAAGAAAAGCTCCCAGTCCTTTGATGGCCAGATTATCCGTTAACGCCCAGCCATCGCAGTCGCGCAACAACGGATAAAACCGTTCGAAATCGGCTGCTTGGAAAAATTGTTTAATCCGTTTTTCAAACAGGATGGTGACCAGCATGCGGGTTTCGAAAATCGGTTGCTGCCAGAGCGCATCACATAAATCGAAAAAAGATTGCGGAGTGGACCGCTCCTGCAGTAAGTGGGAAGCCAGTTGGCGCATCTGGGGCGTTGTCCAGCCCATAAACTGCAAATCGGATTTGTGATAATTTTTATGAATGGCAGCTTGTTTTTCATCTTTCTGACTTTCAAGGACATTGACGATGCGACCCATTTCCATGGCTACTCCTGCCGGCAGGCAATTAAAGGACTTAAACAATTTTTCCTTTTATTCGGATCAAAATTATTGTACTTTGAAACGAATATCAATGATTTTTTAGGTGAGAGGATGCCTATGTCCAAAACCAATAACCCTCAAGAAACACCGTTAACCGATCCCGCCAGGTGGGTGGATGTGTATGGTGATTTTCTCTTTCAGTTTGCCATGACCCGTATCAGCGATAAAAAAGTAGCCGAAGATTTGGTGCAGGAAACCTTTTTATCCGCTTTAAAAGCCAGGGAATCTTTTGCCGGCAAAAGTTCGAAACGTACCTGGTTCATCACTATTTTAAAAAATAAAATTATTGATTATTACCGCCGCGCCGAACATCAGGTGATGCAAAAGTCCCCCATGACTGATGATGGGGATGAGGATTACACCGATTTTCAACAGGAAGGGGAATGGCAGGGATTCTGGCGCAAAGAAAGCGCACCCCGGGATTGGGGTGAACATCCCGAAACGGCTTTGGACCAAAAAGAATTTATGAAGATTCTGCGGGAGTGCATCGGCACGTTGCCCAAACGGTTAGCTGCTGCCTTTACGTTGCGTGAACTGGATGAAATGGACACCGGCGAAATCTGTAAGCAATTGGATATTAGCTCGTCTAATTTATGGGTTATTTTGCATCGGGCACGCAATCAATTGCGCCGGTGCCTGGAAATGAATTGGTTTGGCCCCCATCCTGAAAAAGCTTAATGACGGAGTATGTGTTTTGGATTTCAAAAAAACAATGATGAAAATAATGATGCGTATGACACCCACCTGCGAAGTAATTTCGGAAAAAGTGTCGCAATCCATGGATCGTAAACTATCACCGAAAGAATGGATACAGGTGAAAATTCATTTGATGCAGTGCCATCTGTGCAATCGTTACCGGGAACAGTTGCTTGCCATGCAGAAAGTGCTCAGGCAATACGGTGCTATGGTGGAAGAGAACAGCGGTTTAGCCGATCTGAGAATGGATGAGCAGGCCAAAGAACGCATAAAGGACCGTTTGCATAAGGTTTCCGGCCCCCGGAATCAATAGGCATTAGACCGGCAAAAACGATCGAATTAATGTTTTATAAAATTGGTGGATGGATGCGAACATGTTCCATAGGAATGCCTTCGACAGAGTTATGGAGTAATGGAAAATTGGATAAATGGTTTTGCACCTGCTTGCCCGCAGGATATGCCCCAAAAAGGAAAAGATATTAGCGAAGGGCGAAGCCCTGGGAACATACATCAGGAAAATTCCATATCTCAAATCCCAAGTTACAAACAACTTTCAAATCACAATACTCAATGACCGAAACGCCTTTTAGAAAAGCAGGGTAGGTTTGTAATTTTGATAATTGGAATTTGAATTTATTTGTTATTTTCCCGCTGGAGCGGGATGCCATCGGTAGGATATTGTTTATTGGGATTTCTATACTGTCGGGAAAATGTCAAACCACAAATACCAAATTGCAAACAAATTTCATCTCAAAATCTTCAATGACCAAAA
The DNA here is from genome assembly GCA_014730185.1 of Caldithrix sp. Classification (GTDB taxonomy): domain Bacteria; phylum Calditrichota; class Calditrichia; order Calditrichales; family Calditrichaceae; genus WJIP01. The sequence continues at coordinate 13,180 of WJIP01000087.1, forward strand.
GATCATTTAGAAAAACGATGTGGGTTTGGGATTCTGAAACTTGCAAAGGGAATGTATCTGTTATTTGGATATTGTATTTTGGTGTTTATTTATTATGTTTCCGCTTTTACGGAGTCCTTTCGGCTGAGTTTTAGAGAAAAATCAGCCCACCATCATCATAACGCCATAACCATGCTCCGATTTCAGTGATCCGCTGTTTCAACCATTCCTGTCCTCCCCCCCAGTCACTTCTTGTAAGGATTTCCAATGCCATCCGTCCGAGAAGATAAATACATGCAAACAAAGGATTGTGCATACAGAAAGGAGGAATTATGGATAAGCGCATTGCCGTCGTCATTTTAACGGATACGGAAACACCGGAAAATCTCGGCCGCATGGCTAACGCCTTAAGTGTGGCTAAAGATTATAATACCCACGGCTATACCGTGAAAATTATTTTCGACGGCGCCGCCGTCAAATGGGTGGGCAAAGTAATCGATCCCCACCATCAGTTTTATGAGCCGTTTCAAGCGGTTAAAACATTGGTCAAGGGCGCCTGTAATTATTGTTCCGGGGCCTATGGTGTTAGGGAACAGGTTAAAAAAGCGGGTATTCCCTTATTGCAGGAATTTGAAGGCCATCCCAGTTTGCGTCAACTGGTCGATGAAGGTTATCAAATACTTACGTTTTAATTGATCCTCGCCAAGGATTATTCATGTAAAACAATGAGTTAATCAGCACATTAAAATTGAACCTATGGAAAAAAAGGAGACCGTATCATGTTAGCACTTTATCAATCCATCAAAACCAATCTGGAACGTTTAACGGATGTACCGCCTTTGCTTTTTCGGCTGATCCTCAGTTACGGATTTTATGAACCGGCCATCAAAAAGATGGACAATATTGATGGCATCGCCCAGTGGTTTGCCAGTATGAATTATCCCTTTCCAACGCTCAATGCCTATCTGGCCGGTATTACCGAAACCCTTGGATTTATTTTACTCTTTCTGGGACTGGGTACCCGTATCATCACTCTGCCCTTGATGTTTGTTATGTTAGTGGCCATCTTTACCGTGCATATCGGTAATGGTTTTGCCGCCGGTGACAACGGCTTTGAAATTCCCCTGTACTATCTACTGATGTTAATCAGTCTGTTTATCACCGGGCCGGGTCGGGTAAGTCTGGATGCCCTTATTGAAAAGTTCATCGGTGCCAAACAATAATTAATGCACTATTTAATGTACGATGACTGCTGACGAAAAGACCATCCTCTTGCCTTACTTCCAAAGCCAAGATGATGGTGCATTTGCATAGGGATAAGTGGTTATATTGAATATTAATCGGCTGAAAAACGCTCTGGCTCATATTTACATGGATGGTGTGGGCAAAAAAGACGTGCAGCATATGTATCGGTTGTTTAAAAACGAATCGCCGAACAATGCCACATCCTTCAATCCAAATATGTTGGCCGATACCCTGCATCTATCTAGAGAACAATTATTCAACATCATTGTTCGGGGGCTTGTGCATGAACTATTGGAAATGCATTGGGTGGTCAATTGTCACCATTGTGCGGCAATCGTTAACGGTGTCAGAGCTTTGCAGGAATTATCGGATGCCAATTATTGCCAGCGATGTCAGGTGCGGTTTGATAATTTTGCCGATCATAACATCATAGTGGAGTTATCCTTGCATCCCCAAATTCTTAATAGGTCCGAACCGCATAAAGCCGGCAACAGGCATGACTATCAACATGATAACCGGCCGCCATTAACCGCTTTGGAATTGAGTGGTTATCCCCAATTTCGCGAAAAGTAAGCCGATGAATTACCGCGACTGGATCAATCCATCCGGGTGCGGTCGGTGACGATCATGTTTACCGATCTCATTCAGTCTACCGCTCTGTACAGTGAGATCGGCGATATGAAGGCTTACGTCTTCGTGCAAAACCATTTCAAAATATTGTTCGAAAATATCATTAAATCACACCGGCGGTATTATCAAAATCATCATATGCAGAATAAAAGCGGTCTTAAAATCGGATTGAGCCGCGGTTCGGCACTAATTGTCAATTTAAACGACCCTATCGATCTGTTCGGAACCACCGTCAATCTGGCGGCCCGTGTATTAAATGTGTCGACTAAAGATTGTGTAGTTATTACATCCACCCTGCTGGAACGGTCGGAGGTGAGGGAAATGATTCAACAAATGCAATTTGAAATCAAATCCACCAAACATCAATTAAAGGGATCTCCCTCGGAAGTGCACATTCATCACCTTTATTCGGACACCAATGCGGTTAAAACATAAAAAAAGGCCGGTTGTACCAACCGGCCTGTCACATTGCCTATCCTGCCCGGTACTTAATGTTATGAACCTTTTTTGATGCGCACATCACCATTAATGGTTTCGATATGAATGGTGTTTTTACCACCGCCCACGCTGCCTTTACCACGAATCACTTTACGGGGACTGCCGTTACGGTAGGACCATTCGTCCGATTCTTCTTCGATGGTCATATCGAAATCGCTGTCAATTTCAAAATCCTGGCTGCTGTCCCGGGTATAAGTGAGCTTGACATCAAAATCGGCAGAAATATTAGCGGGTAAGGTAAGGTCAATGACGCCGCCCATGGATGAAATGTAAACATCGCGCTTACCCTTTTGGCCGTCGCCCACCATTTTGATGTTAATATCACCCCCCATGGTCGTGGCTTTGACCCAGCCGTCGACTTCATCAATATTGATATCGCCACCCATTGTTTTGGCTTTAACATAAACCTTGGCTTTTTTAACATGAATGCTACCGCCCATGGTGTGCACATCGGCGCCCTGCTGGGCCTGATCCACATTAATCTCCCCTCCCATGGTGGATATTTTCACTTCGTCACCCTTGGGATCGCCTTTTCTGGTGGAAACATTGGTATAATTGACATTACCGCCCATGGTCGTGCCGTCGACACTGCCAACCACATTTGTAAAGTTAACATTACCGCCCATGGTTTTCAGAGAACCATCCAGATCGTAAGAGTCCACCAACCGTATACTGCCACCCATAGTGGTCATATTGATCGTACCCTTCAATTGGCTGAGTTTTAGAGAACCGCCCATGGTTTTACCTTCCATATCGCCTTCGATTTCATGGATTGTTATGGAGCCGCCCATGGTTTCTATCTTCAGGTTATATTGACGGGGAACGTTAACATGCAAATGTAAATCGGCTGATCCATGGTTTTGGAGCAGATGATTGATGTTCACCCTGAAACCATCGGAAACTTCCTTAATATCAATCAAATCTTCGGAAAAACGATCACCATCATAACTAACCTTAATCTGTAATTGGTCACGATCCCATCCGTTTATATCGATGGAACCACCCGGTTGCAGATCGATTTCCAGGGTTTGTCCGGCTTTTGTGTCATAGGACTTCTCAAAGCTTTCGGCCCATGCCCATCCACATAAAAGCAGGACGATGAGCAGATAACGACTAACATAATTCATGACATAACTCCTTAGTTTTAAATAATAGTTCCCTTAGTGTAAACTTATTCAATTATTTTTTGTCCTTCGAAATAATGATCGGCTTTTCTGAGCACCGGAATGCTGCGCCAACCTTCAATATGTTGTAATTGGGATTGTAGACGGCCGGCCGATATCTGGTTACGGGTAAGATAATCCAGAGCCTGAAGGCGCATTTGCACGGTTTCTTCTTCAGTCAGTACATTAAGCATTGCCTGCTGAATGGTCTCATCACCGGGATAGTTCAACAGACTCTGCAGTGCTTTCAGACGAACCGCGGCATTGTCATCCTGACGCATAGTCTGGATCAAGGCTTCCTTGATTTTATCATCCATCACCGTATTGGAATAGGCAATGGCTTGCAGCCGGTTGCCCACGGTGCGGTTCTGCAGCAGGGATTGGGCCAGAACCTCCTTAACCAGTGGATCGGATTTGGGGCGTGTTATTTCCATGTGTGTGGATACATTGAAGCGGATATTGACCGTTTGCTCATCCAGGGCATTTATTTTGACATCGCTGAATATATATGGTGAATTGATGCTCTCACTGAGACTGGTATTTTGCCGGGCCGAGTATTCGATGGTTCGGATGAACCCGTTTTGAACGGCCGGTTCGGATTGAGTTGCCGTCTGCCGGCCAATAAACCATCCGCTAAAAAGCAGTACCAGGGACAAACCGTAGGCCACGGTCGGCTGCCGGAACCAAAGCCACATGTTATCCAGCATACGGTTTATGGCTGAAGCTGTGGGCTTATTTCTTATTTGCCTGATCAACCGCCGGCGCATTTGCAGAAAGGCCGTTTCATCCGGCATGGGTAACACATTGGATGGTTCCTTCAGCTGCTCATAAACATTGATCATGGAGCGGCAATCCGCACAATGCCGGGCATGCTCATATAATTGTTTTTTCTCGTTACCGTTGATTTCATCAGCAAATAACTTTTTCAATAATGATTTATTTTGAGAACAGGATGCCACTTTGTGCTCCTTTCATGAAGACCGGTTTGGGTTCAGTTGCTTTCTGAGCCGTTGTAAACTGCGGAAAAGCATGTTTTTAACCACACCTTCACTGCATTTCATGGTAGCTGCGATCTCCCGAATGGGCATGTCCCGATAGTAGCGCAGCACAACAGCGAGGCGGTATTTGGTATTCAGGGAGAATAAACTTTTCAAGAGTTCTGCCCGGTGTTCACGGGCTAAGAGCTCATCCTCCTGGGATGGATTACCATCCGTAAAAAGATCGTCACGGTTTTCCATAACATCTAAATAAACCTCCCCCTTGTTGTTTCGTGCCCAGTTTATGCCCTCATTACGGGCAATACGTGATAGCCATGATTTAAAAGAACTGTCGGCCCTGAACGTGGGTAATTTTTGATAAGCTTTCATAAATACATTTTGTGTGATATCCATGGCGTTATCCTGAGATTTACCATAAGTGAAACCGATGGTGTAGACCAGATTTTGATACCGCTGCATAAGGATGTCGAAAGCATCGGTCGAACCATCAAGTATTTGTCCAATCAGTTCTGTATCATTGTACGTCAAATAGCCCTCCTATTAATGAAGACACATCATATTTGAAAATGTTAGCATAAACATGATTTATTTTGATATTTTTTTACGAATCTTTAATTTAATTGTTTGTTAAAAAAGTTAACCAACCTGATCAAGTCGGTTTAAAAGAATTGTTGTTCATTAGGTTACCCTTGGTTAAAGCATTTTTTTTTGAAATTTTTTGGGGAAAATCCGATGTATAAAGCATTTGTGGGTGGGAAAATAATTACACCCTTTCGTATAATCAAGGAAGGCAGCATTGTAGTTGAGGACAATAAAATTGTACAGTTGGGAGATGCCAAGGACGTGCAAATTCCGGCGGACTGTCAGACCATCGATACCCGAGGAAAGGCGGTTTGTCCCGGTTTTGTGGATCTGTTGATTCATGGGGCGCTGGGCCACGGTTTTTCCGATGGCGGCGATGAAGAGTATGAAATTATCAGTCAACATTTTTTAAAACACGGGTCCACCACACTACTGGGAAGTTTGCACGGCAAGCCGCCTCAGGAAATGTTCGAGAATGTAAACCGGCTGGCCCGCTATATTAAAAAGCATCCGCAGTCCAATATTAAAGGTATCCACTTGGAAGGTCCTTATCTCAACAAGACGTTTAAAGGGGCTATGAATGAAGACTGGTTATGGGAACCCACTCTGGATTCCTGGAAACAATTATGGGATGCCTCCGAGGGACTTATCAAATTAATGACGATAGCTCCCGAACTGCCGGGAGCTATCGATGTCATCCGCGAAGCCTCAAAAGTGGGAGTGATTGCCTCCATCGGTCATTCCACGGCCGGTTACCGGGATATCGAGCTGGCCATTGATAACGGGGCGGCCCATGTGACCCATATGTTTAACGCCATGAGTCCTTTGCACCATCGGGAACCGGGCGTGGCCCTGGCGGCTTTGTTAAGGGATGAATTAAAAATTGAACTGATTGCCGATACGTATCATGTGCATCCGGCGACCATGGAATTTTTACTAAAGGTTAAAAAACCGGGAGGTATCATTTTGATTACGGATTCCATCACACCCGGTGGTATGCATGAAGGGGAAGAATTTAAGTTTGCCAATCAGACCGTTCGCATTAAAAATGGTAAAGCTATGCTGGATGACGGGACCATTGCCGGCAGCTCCTTAACCCTGAATTATGCCGTAAAAAATATGGTGGAATCCGCAGGCGCCCGCATTACGGAAGCCGTAAGAATGGCTTCCCTGAATGGTGCCCGGGTTCTGAATGTGGAACGTCAAAAGGGCATTTTAGCCGTGGGTAAAGAAGCCGATATGGTCGTGTTGGGTGACGATTACGCGGTTGACATGACCATTATTCAGGGAGAGATTGTCTACCGTAAAGATGGCAATTAGTCCATTACGACTACCTGGTATACGATTTAAGCCTTAATTTTCCGGGCACGGAACTTATCTCAATTCATGCGGATACAATTCATATCATGAACAAACATACTAAAAACAGCAAACCACTGTTTGAGGATATTAAACGATTCGGACGGCAGAAATACGGTCTTGCTATTATATTGGTGATTTTTGGGGTGCTGGGCTTGATTTTACCCATCATCCCCGGGATCGCTCTACTCCTGCTGGCTGTAGGGTTATTCAAAAAAAACTGGCTGACTGCCGTAAGACGACGAATGAAAAACTGGGACTATTAAGGTCGTTATGTAATCCCGGCAGTCCAGCCAATACATTGTTTTTATAGTTTGTTTCACAAACAAGGAAGAAGACATTGAAACACTCATTCAAATGGATAATTTTGCTAGCCATTCCTGTTATATTTATTTCAATGGAGAATGATTTTATGGATAACGATGTTCTGCTGAACCTGTTGCAAAAAAATGATGACCGATTGCAGCCGATGATGGATGATCCGCAAAAATACGAATTGCAAATCCGTTATACACAAATTAATCGGGATAATCTGAACCGGCCTTCCTTTAAAACCTACACCTATGCCGCCAACCGGGATGCCTATTTTTATCCGGCCAGTACTGTAAAATTGTATGCGGCGTTGCTGGCTCTGGAGAAAATAAATCATTTGGACATCAATGGGTTAAGCAAATATACGCCGGTTGAATTTGACAGTGCATTCAGCGGTCAGTCTTCTTTAAAAACCGATTCAACAGCCAAAAATAACCGGCCATCCATTGCCCATTTTATAAAACAAATATTTCTGGTAAGTGACAATGAAGCCTTTAATCGACTGTATGAATTTTTAGGTCAGAAGAAGTTTAATGAACGATTAAAGGCTAAAGGATATACGGATACCAGAATTTTACACAGGCTTTCGGCGGCCCTCACACCGGAGGAAAATCGATATACGAATCCGTTACAATTTATTAAGAACGGAAAGATTATATTTAGGCAACCCATGCTACACAATGGTCAAATACTGAAAAATAAAGAAAATGATGTATTGAAAGGCCGTGGGTATATGGAGGACGGCCAATTAATCGAGCAATCAATGGATTTTACTTATAAAAACGTAACCTCCACTAAGGATTTACAAACCGCCCTCATGGCCGTGTTTTTTCCGAAGGCCATAGAATCTCAACATACCTTTAATTTAAAAACGGATGATATTGTATTTTTACAAAAATATATGGGAATGCTGCCCTCGGAAAGCAATTTATCCCAGTATCACACCGAAGATTATTACGATGCTTACGTTAAGTTTTTCATGTTCGGAGACAGCAAAAAGAATATGCCGAAACACATACGGATTTATAATAAGGTAGGTGTGGCTTATGGGTATTTGATAGATAATGCCTATATCGTTGATTTCAAAAATAAAATTGAATTCTTATTAACAGCCGTTATCCATGTCAATGCCAACCGTATTTTCAATGACAACCAGTATGAATATGATTCGGTTGGATTCCCGTTTCTGGCTAGCCTGGGACGGATCATCTATGAATACGAAAAAGAACGTTCACGACCGCATCCGCCCGATCTGTCTGCTCTTCAACAAAATATGGAACTATAAGCGATCGAATACATTATACAATAACATTTTTTTCGATTTAAGTTAGATACGTTGAAAATTCAACTTGCAGACTTGGGGTTTTTAACAATAATGCTAATAGCATTGTAGCTTGGTAGAAAAAGAATGGTAGTCAACGGATTGGTCTTCAAAGCCCGGTTTTTTTGTTCATAAGGTAGTTATATTTTTTTGACGATAAAGTTGCGTATCTACAATCAACTTGTTATATTATAAGCTTTGCCTTTCCGAAAAAAGAGGGTGTAAAGGCGTTAATTTGAGTACTAATATTATTTGACAAATATTAGAGATTCGTTTTATATTAAAAGACGCACTCGAGAGAGGGCAAGAGTTCTTTGACAAGAGGAGTTGTAAAGATAAAGAGAGCGGGAAACTGTTCATTATCTTTTGAGAAAAACGAACAGAAAATAA
>WJIP01000088.1 GCA_014730185.1 Caldithrix sp.
GCTTAAGACCATCACTAAAAATCAAAGAAAAATGCATGATAAAAGAGGACTTTTGTACTATGAAATCTTTATCCAAACGGGGCTTGAGTATGCCCTCCTCGCCTATTCGCAAACTGGCTCCCTATGCCGATAAAGCAAAAGAAAAAGGGCGCCATATTTATCATCTGAATATAGGACAACCTGATATTCATACGCCTGATTCTTTCATGCAACCCATTAAAAATCTGGATATGCCGGTATTGGCCTATGGACCCTCCGGCGGATTTTTATCCCTTCGTAAAAAATTAACGGAATACTATGCCCGATATGATATTAACCTGAACCACGAGGATATTCTGGTCACAACAGGTGGCAGCGAAGCGATTATTTTCGCCTTTATGGCCATCGCTGATCCCGGTGACGAAATCATTATTCCGGAGCCCTTCTACACCAATTACAATGGTTTTGCCGTGGAGGCCGGTGTTAACATTGTGCCCATAACGTCATCCATCGAAGATGATTTTCAGCTACCGCCCATTGCCCGTATTGCAGATCAAATTACCGACAAAACCCGGGCCATTCTGATATGCAACCCCAACAACCCAACGGGTTATGTTTACTCCGAAGAAGAACTGGAAGCTTTAAGGAAAATTGTGCTGGAACACAACATATTCCTGCTTGCAGATGAAGTCTATCGGGAGTTCACCTATGACAATCTGCAACATAAATCCATATTAACATTATCAGAAATTGAAGATCGAACCATAATGCTGGATAGTGTATCCAAACGGTACTCCGCCTGTGGGGCCCGCATAGGTATGATTGCCAGCCGCAATGAAGAAGTGATCAGCGCTGCCTTAAAATTCGGAATGGCCCGTTTATGTCCGCCCAGCATTGAACAAATTGGTGTTGAAGCCGGTATTGATACCCCAAAAGCCTACTTTGATGAGGTGCTGGATGAATATCGGGAAAGACGTAATGTTATGGTAGGAAAGCTGCGGGAAATGCCGGGTGTCGTGGCTCCTATGCCCAAGGGCGCCTTTTATCTGGTGGTTAAACTCCCGGTGGACGATGCCGATGCCTTCACCCAATGGCTGCTTACTGACTTTCATATTGATAATGAAACTGTAATGATCGCCCCCGCCAACGGTTTCTATTTCAGTGCGGGGTTAGGCAAAAATGAAGTCCGTATTGCTTATGTTCTCAGGATTGAGGACATCAAAAAAGCCATGCATATATTAAGTGAAGCTCTAAAAGTCTATCCGGGTCGTTCAGAACCTGTAAGTCAGGCACAGGCCTCCCAGCATATGGCCAAGCACTGATACGAGACAGACCAGCAATCCGATTATTCATGAGCGCCAATTTAGAAATCAAAGCACGTGTTGACTCATTGAAATCCGTGGAACACACGTTACAATCTCTTCCGGTGATATTCAAAGGCGTAGACCAGCAAATCGATACGTTTTTTTTAACTACCGGCGGAAGGTTGAAACTGCGAGAATCGCAAATTTACGGCACAATACTTATCCCTTATTTACGGCCCGATCAAAAAGAAGCAGCCCATGCGGAGTATCAACTTATTCCTATAGAGGATGCCGTAACAACCAAGCGGCTTTTTTCGAATATTTTAGGGAAACTTACCGTTGTAGAAAAAGTACGCAGAATTTATCTTTATGAAAATGTCCGCATTCATTTGGACAAAGTAAATCGGTTAGGAGCTTTTATCGAACTGGAAGGTGTTTATGATGGCAAGGTTACCGAAGAACAGAATATGGCCAAAATACAATATTTAATGCAAATCCTGCAAATTCGAAAAAATCAATTAGTGGAAAAGGCTTATATCGATTTATTATTAGAACTTTAATCTTATTTGTATTTTTATTATAATACAGAAAACGGAAGAACCGGAGTATTCAGTTATGATTAATCGCTTTGAACAATTTTTTCGCAACTTACTCAGTCCCGATCAGCAAAAAGATGCAAATAACGAAACGGGCGATGAACCCAGCCTTGAGCATCAATTACATATTGCTACAACCGCAATTTTTTTGGAAATGGCTTATACCGATTCCAATGTGGATGACCGCGAACTCGATCATATAAAAGCAACGATTCAATCTTTTTTTAATTTACCGCATCATGAAATTGATGAACTTATAAAAATGGCCAACGAAAAACGTAAAGCCGGCCATGATATCTGGTCTTTTACCACTATTTTAAAACAATATTTCAGTCGGAATGAACGGAAAAAAATTATAGAGGATTTATGGCGTCTGGTCTATGCTGATGAGGTCGTTAACAAATATGAAGAACGCTTAATACGTCAGGTATCTACTTTGTTGGGGCTGGAGCATAGTGAATTGATCGAGGCAAAAATCAATGCCTCAAAATAATCGATATTAAATCGTAAGATTTCAATATACTGAGGAGGCAAGCAAATGAGCCGTAAATTTTCAGAGTTGGTTATCGAAGGTCCGTTCATGCTGGTAAAAGGTTTTCTCGTTGGCTTTTTAGCCGTAAAAAATCCCGAGGGACGTTATTTTTTCCACAGAAAAGCCGGCATAAGGCGCGAAACCTTTAAAGAATTCCTGAAAGATTTTTTTGAGCTGGACAATTATGTTCACCTATGCCTGGA
>WJIP01000089.1 GCA_014730185.1 Caldithrix sp.
CCATAATTTGTTGTCCCTGTACCTGAAGTATTTTCCGTAATGGTACAACCGTCAATAACAGCATGGGCATTTTCCAGATAAATGCCGCCGCCGTGATCGCCGGCTTCGCTCTTTCGAAAGGTGCTGTTTTCGATTGTGGGGCTGGTATTGAGCACGTAAAGGGCGCCACCCCGGTCCAGCGGATTTTCGCCGGTGGCATCACCGAATTCAAGGGTGCACCACTTTAAATAGGTGTCATCGGAGGCATCGGAGATTCGCATTCCTCTCCAGGTATTGGTTGTATCCTCCGGGGTAAAGGTAATCGGCATCGTATCCGTGCCATCGGCTTGCAGTAAACCGTGCACATAAAAATGATACCAGCTTTTGAAAATAACCTCAACGCCGGCCTCTATCGTTAACGATTCGCCGGTCGGCACTGTTACGTCTCCCTCAATGTAATAGGGAGAACCGGATTTCGTCCAGGTTCCCGAAATATTCCCTTCCGGTATACTGGTACCGCCATGGGCGTAAATTTTAATCACTTCCCGGTCGTAAGCGCCGTCGTTATCGGTTACGGTCAATTCGACATAATACGTATTGCTGTCGGAAAAAGTGTGTACCGGACTGATATCGGTGGATGTGTTGCCGTCGTCGAAATCCCAGTGATAACTGCTGATACTGCCGTCGTCATCATAGGACTTGGAGGCATCAAAAGATACGGTTAACGGCGCGCTGCCTTCCACTTTATCGGATTCAATAATGGCCGAGGGCGGTTGATTGATATCATCCCCGGAATTGTATTCCAATGCGCCCATATCGGGGGCTGATCCCACATACTCATCGGATTGTAGATCGACCAGAACCTGACCTTCCCATTCATAATAGTCGGTTCCGGCGTCTATGGCCGGCGAACCGGCGGAAAGATGAAAATCTTCCTGCGATACGTTCACGAATAAAGGATCGCTGTCAATATTGCCTTCCTGGTAATATAACGTACCGTTATCACCGTAAAACACCGAATCCTGCCCGCCTTGCATATCGCAATAGGCCAGCATGACCGAATTGGTGGTTTCATTCTGGGCCATAAAAATATCCTGCGGATTATTATTCCATAAAATATTATTGACGAAATCCGCATTAGAGTCGGTAAGATACATAATACCGCCCTGTTCATCGGCGATCACATCCAGCCGTCCTACGTTCTCAGTAATCGTATTGCCAACCAGGACCGGATCGCTGGACGAGGCGTAAATAGCAGCACCCCTGGCATAACTTCCCGTATTACCGCTTCCGCCGATTTCATTTTGGCTGATGATATTGTATTCCAGAACGGCGTCCGAATTATCCAGATAGATACCGCCGCCTGATCCACGACCGGGCGAGAAACTACCGGATACGCCAACGCTGTTTTTACTGATATGGGAAAGGCGAATGACCGGTTTGGAATCGAGACAGTAAATACCGCCGCCATCGCCTGTGGCGCCCGACCTTAGTGAATTTTCGGTGATGGTGCTGTTTTCAATACGGGGATTGGAATTTTCCATATACATGCCGCCGCCCAGACCGGAAGCTTCACCCTTTCGAATCGTACTGTTGGTGATCACAGGATTGGAGTTCTTCATGTAAATACCGCCGCCTTTATTCAAAGGATCTTCACCGGTGGCCTGGCCGAATTCGAGTATACAATAATTTACATGACTGCTGTCCGGGGCGTCCACAAAGCGCAGCCCGATCCATCCGCCGGTGGTGTCTTCGGTGGTAAATACGATGGGCATATCCTCGGTACCGTTGGCCTCCAAATAACCGTTGACCGTAAATTTGTACCAGCTCTGGAACAATACGTCTACGCCGGCTTCGATGGTCAGGGTTTGCCCGGCCGGAACGGTAACGTCCCCTTCGATCAAATAAGGCGAGTTGGCAGCGGTCCAGGTGCCGGAAACATCGCCTTCTGAAATGCTGGTTTGCGCCCATAACGAAGCGGTAAAAACCAGCGACAGGATTAATCCGTTATAAAAATACTTTTTAAACATCTTTCACCTCTTTGGTTTGTTTCACTTATTGATCTATATAATCATATAAGTAATTAATCCTGCCGTATTCACAAAAAAATCACAATAAATTAACATCCCTAAAGTATACCATCTGAATAACCAGATTGCAAAAAATGCATTTAATGTAATAATTATACCTTTTTGCACTATCATATCTTTCTGACAATTCAACCTAAACTTACAGCTTAAATTCCGAAAGCATATTGTAATCGGGTTGGGAAATTCATAAGTTATAATCAAAGTACTGGTTGGTCGTAGATAGTTTTTGGCATTAGCCAATCGTCCGATATTTACTTACCAACAATTTGCAGAAATTAAAGGCATTAACGATGAGAGAAGTTAGTATCCTAAACGAACAGGATATACAAATTCTGCAAAAGGCTATGGAGTCATCTTGTCAGTTATTACTACCCATCCAGGATGATAAACTTGGTGCCATAACCTTTCATGTCTATTCATACGAAAATAAAGACAAGCAAAACCAACCGGATGTATGTTTCCAAATTCGGTGGGGCACGCATAAAATTTTTAATAAGCGCCACTTAAAGGCGAATACGGAAAATTCCATAAATATTGAAAACTTGAAATCGATCGTATCAAAGCATTGCCAATCAATCAAAAAACAACTGATTGATCATTGTCAAAATCAGCTGAACAACTGGGTCATGATTGAGCTGGATCCTCATATCCAGTCCCACAACCCGGATTTAAACCAATACGAGCTTAAGGTGAGTCGGGCACGTTCACCGAAAAAAGAGAATGATTGTCATGGATGGCCTTGTTATTGTGTGGTTATTAATTGGAATGATGAGTTGGGCGAATTTCAGGAATTTCTTTACCATTTGCATATTAATCCAGAGACCCGTCGGTTTGAACTGCCGAAAGCGGATATCGTTAAGGCTTTTCAGCATTACAGAGATACCGTTATATAACGTGTATCCCCGCAATAGTTACTCTTTTAATATTTGTTTAGCAATCGTTTGTAACTGCATATTGGAAGTACCCTCATAAATCGAGCCAATTTTGGAATCTCTGAAATATTTTTCCGCTCGGTATTCTTTGGTGAATCCATATCCACCATGTATATCAATCATGAGAGACGAAATTTTTTGTGCCCACTCCGAAGCTACCAATTTGGCCATGGCCGCTTCTTTTACAAATGGTTTCCCACTGTCTTTCAAACGGGCTGCGTTATAAACCAATAAACGGGCGGCTTCGATTTCAGAGGCTGCTTGCGCAAATTGAAATTGTACAGCCTGAAATTCGGCAATGGTTTTACCAAATTGTTCTCGTTCTTTGGCATATCGGATACCTTCGTTCAGTGCTCCCTGCGCCAGCCCCACCATCTGTGCACCGATGCCAATACGGCCTTCATCCAGGGTTTCGATGGCAACCCGGTAGCCTTTCCCCACTTCGCCGAGCACACTTTCCTTAGGCACCTTACAATCCTCAAGAATCAATTCGCATGTAGACGATGCCCTAATACCCAGTTTATCTTCTTTTTTACCCACCGAGAATCCTTCAAAATCCCGTTCCACGATAAATGCGGTTATTCCCTTGTATCCCTTCTCAGGATCCACGTTTGCAAATATAATAAATATTTCCGCTTCATTACTATTGGTAATCCATAATTTCTGGCCATTTAACAGCCAATGATCATCCTTATCCACTGCCCGGGTTTTTAGGGCAAAAGCATCACTTCCGGAAGATGCCTCCGATAAGGCATAGGCCCCAACCTTTTTTTCACATAAGAGCGGAAGATATTTGGACTGCAATTGTTCGCTGCCATAGTTCATAAATGCATTATTGACTAGTGTATTCTGCACATCAACAATGACACCTGCTGACGGATCGACACTGCTCAGGGCCTCAATGGCCAAGATCGACATAAAAAATGACGTTTCCGCCCCACCGTATTTTTCGGGAACATCGATCCCCATCAGGCCCATTTCAAAAAATTGTTTAATCAAACCCGGATCAAAAGAAGCCTGTTCATCCATTTTCTTTTCGCGCGGTTTAATCTGTTCATCCGCAAACTCTTTTACCGTTTGGAAGAAAAGTTCTTCTTCCTCACTCAGAGTGGTTAATGCCGGGTGCATATTGGAAGGGTTCATACAAAGGTCCTCTTTATGTTGGTTTTAATCAAAGAAAGGCTAAAATATACATGTAAGATCATTAAATGGCAAGCTTCCCTCTCCTTTGTGGTCTATTTGCAGAACCGATTATAACAAGGTTGATCTGTGTGAGTCAAAACAAATGCTTATTATAAAAATATAGCAATCTATTTACGGATCAATTCAGCTTTCTGACCAGTTTCCAGTCAAATTTACCCTGCCCGATATAAGAATAGTTAACTGTATCCATCAACTTGGTAATGATCGAAATGCCCAATCCATGATCTTCCAATTGATCTAGTGTCTTCTCGTATTTATCCGTTTGTTCTTTTTCCATAAAATAGAAACGGATGGTAAACGGGTCGGAAATAGTAAAACCAACACTTCCATCAACAACATCTCTTAAATGGTATCGATTGCCAATTATTTCTCTCGGGTAAGGCGGAAAATGGCCATCGGCTTGAAAACCGGGCCCGTAATCATATACTGAGATGGTAAAATATGGATGATCAAATTCAAACTGAAAACGCACAACTTCTTTTTGAATCACCGTATCGGAATGTTTAATGACATTGATGAAGACTTCATTTAATACGGCACGCAAGTCGGAATAGTGCTCCGATTTGTTCTCCTTTTTTAAAAAATCCGAAACCAGCGAAGAAAAATTTTCAACCATATTCACATATTCCATCTTCGCCGGTACATGAAAACGAATGATGTCGGTCATTCTAGAATTTCCTTAATCGTTTAAAGGCAATGTTACAATAAATTTTATCCACTGGATGCCATCGGTTTTAACCGATATATTACCGCCATGTTTATCTATAATTTTACGAACGGTATACAAACCTAGTCCCATATTCTCATTGGTTATTTTTTGTTGGCCCCTATAATATTTTTGAAATAACTGATCCAGATTATCCATTTTCGGAGGATCCGTTTCATTCTTTACAGAAATTTGAATATTACCCTTTTTTTTCTTTAATTGAATCGATATGATTGAATCGGATTCTCCGTACTGGTAGGCATTCGTCAATAAATTTCTGAATACAACCTGCATGAGTTGTACATCGGCCATAACATAAAACGTTTCTTTGTAGGAGATGTCTACGCGCATATTTTTTTCGGATAGTTTAAACTGTAATTCATCTTCAATGGGTTGCAATACATCCGTGACCAAATCAAGAATTTTGGCCTCTACCGTTAACATTTCCTGCTCGATCATGGACAGACTGTATACATTTTCCAGTAATCCAAGAACATTATTACATATACCCTGTATGCGAAAGCAATCTGCCCGGATCGGATCATCCTCACTACCTTTAAATTCTTTTTCATTGGCCTGTACCATGCTAAAGATTGTTGAAATGGAGTTTTTCAGTTCATGAACCAGAATCTGCGTTAACTGTTGATGTTTTTGTAATTCATCTTCAAAATAGTTTGTGGCTTGGATTTGCTGATTTATCGTAAGGATCTGCATCAAATGTATCGCTGTAGAATCCGCAGATAGGGCATTCATCAACCGGTCCTGATCCCTCTCACTACGGAGTTTTTCGTTCCATTGATTGATGAAAATTTCCAATTGATTTTGAATATTCCGCTTAAATTCGAACAGATTTGTTTTGGATACTTGTTTTTTTAATTGATTTAAAAGGTTGTCCAAGTTCGTTTGATGTTTTTTGATGGCATCTAATACAGGTTGGGATAGTTCAGAGGTAAAATCCTTTTGCATCTGTAAGAGTCTCCGGAAAATTCCTTCTACATCGATTAAAATGTCGCCTTAACCGGCAATTATAAATGTTAAAGAATTTTTCCCTTTGTGGCAAAATTAATTTTGAAGCAATTTTTGCAGAAAAGTCGCGTTTTTGGCACCCATATGGAAAGCAACAATACGTTTTTGGTCGATTAGAACGGTGGTCGGCGTACCCATAATTCCTAATGCATGGGGTGTATTCCGGTCCTGCATTACATCCACCTTAAAGACATTATTATGCTTATTTTGCATTTTTTCCACTATAGGAGTCATTGAACGACAGGCAGAACAGGATTGAGAATAGAAATATAACAGCAGACGTTCACCAGCCTCTACTTTCTGTCCAACCTTACCTGTAATGCCGGTAACCTCACGCCCTTTTTTTAAACGGTTAGACAACACTGCTATAATTTGCATTAACAGGAAAAATCCGACAATAGCGCCTACAAAATAATAAATCCAACTCATGTTATAAATCTTGTTCTGATTTCTTTCTACTGGTCTTTCTGGTATCCCAGCCCAGTAAAAGTCCTGCGCCAAGCCCATATCCAACGGTTATATAAGGATTACTTGTGATTGGACAACTGTTTGTCGCACAACCGATAAAATAGTAGTAAGCAAAACCGGCAATTCCGCCTAACACTGCAAACATACCCATTTTCAAAATTCTTCTATTCATGCACTCCACAACCTTCCACACAATTGGATTGTATTTAATCATTTTCAGTTTTTAAAACTGCATTGAGCCGTGTTAAAATTTCCTCTAAATCCAGTCCTTTTTCATCCACTTTTTCGGCAAGCGTTCCCCAAACCGGCTCTCCGCAAACCATACATTGTACGCCTAATTTTTGCATGGGTTTGATGAGTTGCGGATATTCTTCTATGATATCCTCTATTTCCATGTTACCATCAATATACATAACGTTGTGGTATCCATTCGTTTCAGTTTACTGCTTTCCATTTAAATAATTATATCAACTTGACGAATTAGATGAGCTTTTCTAAGATATGGGTCATCGATATTCAATTTGTTTAAAATGGTAACTGGCGCCAATCTGAACAGCAGTTGCAAATTAATACTATGCGTATTGACGGGTATGGAATACGTCACCTGTCTTTTTTTTCCTGCTTTCAATCGCGTGTCACGCTCTACTTCAACAGCCCGCCAGGGCGGTACGGGAAAGTTCCCATCTTTTCCGGCAAAGAGTCGCACAAATAAGGCTTCCGGGGCTTCTTTAAACGGATTTTCCTGCCAGTTTTGAAACACCTTTTGTTCATTTTTATTAAAACCTTCCACTTTTAAAATCACTTGTCGTAAAGGAGAACCCGTAGGATACGCATGAGGTGTGGCTGAATTATCAACCGTAATAATAAGAGAATCTTTATCAAGAACATATTTGAGTCCCAGTGATCCCTTGATGAAATCCGCATTGTGCGGCCCTGCAAATTGATGGCTGGCGAGATACCCCCCATCTTTATTATCGGCGTTTGATGCCGGTAACTGCGGCATATGGCAATGATTACAGGACTGTCGCTTATTTTGGGTATCGTACTCCATTCCCGTAATGCATATGTGAACCTTATTGGGATTGGTTAACACATCATGGCATTTAAAACACAATTCATTATTGGTAAAATGTTCGCGAGCTTCGATGGTGTGATACTCCGATTGCGTATTGTTATTCCGGCTGTATTTGGTTTTGGTGAAAACGGAAGGCATATCAATCTGATCGATGGAATGACAGTAGGCGCAATCTATACTCCGTTCATTGGCTACCGTTTGGGAAACTACTGGTGATTCAAACATAGCATACGGATAATGACACTGCCGGCACATTTTTTTGGCTTTGCCTTTAGTATCTTCAACGGCCCAGGCCATCATTTTCTTATACAAAATATCTTTGTCTGCCGTAGACGAATGGTGCATAGACGTCTGCCATTGCTGGAAAATTTCCTCATGGCATACTCCGCATTCTTCCGCTTTTTCAGGATTTCTCTGGTCAGGTTGGGCGGATAAAGGGTTCATATAAACGAATATAAACCAAGTTAAAATCAGCCATTTCATAGCAGCACTCCCTTCGTTTTAAAACAATTACAAAAGTTCTTGCAGAATGGAACTAAGTTACAATTTAGTGGATTATTTTATAGTTTCAAAATGAAGGTCTATAAAAAAGCCCACTCCCGTCAAGGAGTGGGCTGATATTGGTTAAGCCGCTGTTTAAAGGATTGAGTGATATCGGCCACATTTGTTATCATAAATACAAAGTGCAGGTATAAAACCTATTCGGGTACTAATCTATTGCCGGTATTGAATTATCGCTCAACGTTTATTCATTTTTGCGTTTACCAAATTCCTTGTCCAGCGGTATAAAAAACAACACCAGAAAACTTGGAATCGTTGCAATAACCACCCAAATAAAGAAATGTTGATAGCCAATCAATTCCTGTAACCATCCACTCATCATGCCGGGTAACATCATCCCTAACGCCATAAATCCTGTGGTTATGGCGAAATGGGCTGTTTTGTGTTCTCCCTGGGAAGCAAAAATCATGTACAACATATAGGCCGTAAAGCCAAAACCATAGCCGAATTGCTCAATGGCAATCGCCAGATTGATAATTATAAAATTATCGGGAATGGCATAGGATAAATAGATGTACACAACATTCGGTAAGTTCATGGCGATCGCCATGGGCCATAACCAGAAATTAAGGCCGTGACGGGAAGCCACAAATCCGCCCAGTATACCACCAACTGTAAGCATGGCTAATCCCACAGTGCCGTAAAGCAACCCAAATTCACCCGTCGTCAGAGCCATACCGCCGGCCTCTTGCGTATCGATAAGAAATGCCGGAGCCAACTTAACTATTTGAGACTCCGCCAGGCGATATAATAATAGAAAAGCGACAATTGCACCAATCCGTTTTTTCTTAAAAAATAAAATAAACGTTTCAAAAAATTCTTTTAAAAAGCTCTTCGACTTATCCTGTATCGAAGGCCGGTCCTCAGCGGGATAAGGCAAAATAAATTTATGATAAATGAAGAATACCAAAAATAGAACCGCCAAAAAGAAAAAGGTAATGGACCAGGCCAGCGGTATATTACCTGAGCTGGCTTTGAATTCCGCCTGTGTGGAGTGGTCCAGATTGTAGTCCAGTTGTATGATAGCAATGCCGGGCTTATTCCAATTGGATTCATTAAAAACCAACCGGCCCCCAAGACCGGCTTCATCCACCAAAGAAATACTTTTATCACCGGCATCCCGTCCAAAATGGACTACAATGTTTTCATTCATTTCCGGTTTTTTAGCCAAATGGAAATAAATCAAACCAATATTGCCGGTTTTATCCGTTTCTGACCGGTCAACCTCAGGAGCAAAATGCCGGACAATAAAAGCTTCCAGATTTTGTACAACAAAACGATTCCACCAACCAACATCATCGGCCGTTGCCAGGGCCTCATCCTGTGCCTTGCGGGCTTCCGGTGCATGACCATTATCTATATTCCATTGTTTGACAAATTGTTTGACCGAATCCACATAGCTTTTAGTAATAGGTGTAGTGCCAATATCCAGGGTACCGGGCAAATGAACAATACGCTGCTCCCCCGCTTTTTCTGAAATTTCAACAGAGTCCGGGTGAATCATTTGTTCAACACCTTTATCCGTTTTACTGTTTACCTGCAGATAAACATCATCCAATCCGCTGGTACTTTCTAAAAATCCGGCCAAAATAATCAGTAAACCCTGTCCGGTAATCATGGCGAAGCGATAAAACGTACTACGCACGCCTACAAAAAAAGCCTGCTGGTGTTCGGTCATACCCAGCATATAGAAACCATCGGCAGCAATATCATGAGTAGCCGAACTGAAAGCCAGTAACCAGAAAAAAGCCAAAGTAAATTTAAAAAAATCAGGTAAAGGAATGGTAAGAGCCACCCCTCCCAGCCCGGCACCGACCAACAGTTGCATTATAACAATCCATAAACGTTTGGTCTTAAAAATATCAACAATCGGACTCCATAACGGTTTGATGACCCAGGGCAGATATAACCAACTGGTATACAGTGCAATATCGGTATTGGACACACCCATCCGTTTGTACAGCACAACCGATACCGTCATCACGATAATATATGGAATACCTTCAGCGTAGTATAAGGTTGGTACCCAAAACCAGGGGGAACGTTTTTCACGTCGCATAAGAACTCCATTTTCAGACTTATAAGATGATCAGCTTCAACCACCACTTACCAATTATCCTGACTGCTCTATTGGTAAAAATCGAAACTTGCTAACTTCTGTCATAAATTTTGTGCAGTTGGCTACCCGGGTAATAATGTTCAACAATCTGCCGGGTGGTGTAACCGTTTAATGCCATACCCAATGCTCCAATTTGGCACATTCCGGCGCCATGCCCCCAGCCTGCTCCCTGGTAGACAAATGATTCCGGGATAACGCTGCGGGTCGGGTTAGGCCAAATGATTATAGCGGAACTGTACAGGAAATTAGGATGTAATCCCAACCGGATATCATATTCACTGTTTAAAAGATGAGATCGCGCATTATTGTTCTGATCGGTAAATTCAATCCGTATTTGGATAATCCTTCCCGAACCACCCCGTTTTATTGCAAGCAATCGGTTTACCGTCTTGATATCCAATCCAAAATGTCGATTAAGATTTGCGCAAAGTACGGATTGCTCGATTTTCGTCGACCAGCGAAAATATTGGCCCTCTTCATCCACATTTCCCAGATAGCGTTTGAGATTGCGCTCCGGTACTTTGTGCGAACTGCAAAATGTATGAGGATTAGACGTAATCCATTGACGGGCATTCTCTTCCTCGGTCAGAGGTTCAACCAATTCGTGCGGTTTTTCTGCGGCATCCGGTTTAATTTGCATATATGGCAAA
>WJIP01000090.1 GCA_014730185.1 Caldithrix sp.
AATAAAATGAGTAAAGATATTTAATTTTAAACCGAACATTTAATTTTGCTTTATTTTGGTAATTCAATACCTGTTTAATGGGTTTTAAGATAGATACATAAATTTAATCAAACGACTTAACGATTCCATTACTCTTCTAAGTACGACGGACGCGGAGATAGGTGTTTAATGTTTTCCAGTGATCACCAGAGTAAAATTCGATTTAATCTTTTCAACTTATTGATCCTGATTTTTCTGGTACCCACAGTAATCAATGCTCAACAGCTTAATATCAAAAACTATGGCATCCGGGATGGACTCGTACAATCCCAGGTGATGGATATTATTCAGGATGAGGACCGCTATTTGTGGCTGGCCACGCTGGGGGGGATCTCAAAATTCGACGGTACGACCTTTAAAAATTACACGGTTAATGATGGACTTGCCAATAATGTAATTCACTGTCTGGCCCGGGACAATAACGGCAACCTGTGGTTTGGTCATGAACATGGCTTACTTACCAAATACAACTGGCAAGATAAATCTTTCGAGAACATTGCCCTCGATTCATTAACAGCGGGCATTGGCCCTGTGATAATCAAGAAAATCCTCGTTTCCGGTGATAACAGTTTGTGGTTGGCTACTTTGAAATCGGGTCTCCTGCATTTCACAACCGATACCGTTGTTTCCTACACACAAAACAATGGACTTTTGCATGATGAAGTTTATGATTTGATTCAGACTGCCGATGAACACCTTTGGTACACAACGCCAAACGGAGTGGGCATTCTGAATCCGCACACGAATCAACACGATTCATTAACCAAGGCTGATGGATTACCACAGAATTTCATCTTATCGATTGCCCTCGATAATAACCAGCGTATATGGCTGGGAACAGGCTCAAAAGGGGTGATGTGTTATGATCCCCAATCGGGTCAGGAAGATTCAAAATGGATTCGGTATACGGAACAGGACGGTCTCATCTCTCAATTGATTTGGGATTTGCACGTCGATGCCTTTAATAACATCTGGGTAGCGCATTATGGAGATGGCGTTTCCAAAATTGAGGCACCTTCTAAAAATGAAGGTAATAAAAGGAGCATTTTTACCTTTAATGAAAAACAAGGTCTGGCCAACAATAATATCACAAAAATATACGGCGATGTGGAAAATAATATCTGGTTTGGATGCGATGGAGGCGGACTGTCCAAGTTTTCCGGTAATATTTTTGAACTCTATGGTAAAAACGAAGGATTGGTGGATGATCCCGTCTGGTCGATTATTTCAGATCCGAAAGGTCGTTATTGGTTGGGTACCGAAAATGCCATCACTCAGATTAATCCGGTTAGAGATAACCAAGCAAATGCCATCAAAAACTATCGTAAAGCAGGCGACCTGAATTTGTTCTATAATTACCAGTCACTGATTGATTCATCCAATCGGATTTGGTTTTTGTCATTATACCGGGGACCGGTTATATACAATGAAAGTAAAGATACATTTGAACTTTTTGAGTTACCCGATTCACTGTCGCCCGAAGTATCTTCCATGACCGTTGATGGGGACGGTAAACTGTGGTTTACGACCTTTAATGACGGGTTGGTGGTGTATTATCCGAGACGGAATAAATTTGAACGATTTACCCGTGAAACAAGTCGCTTACCGCACGATTCACTCCGATATATCTTTTCCGATTCCCGCAACCATTTATGGATTTCAGCAGATAACG
The DNA here is from genome assembly GCA_014730185.1 of Caldithrix sp. Taxonomy (GTDB): domain Bacteria; phylum Calditrichota; class Calditrichia; order Calditrichales; family Calditrichaceae; genus WJIP01. Next base: position 1,712 of record WJIP01000090.1, read on the forward strand.
GCAGCCTTATACATTACAACGGCCATACTTTTATGGATCACACCATTGATGATTCCATACATTCGCATACCATAAAAAGCATGACCGAGGATCAGCTTGGTAATATTTGGCTTGTCAGTGATCAAGACCATTTGTATCGATACGATGGAACAGTCTTTGAAGACTTTACCCGTTTATCGCCTTTCCGCAATGAAACCCTGTATAGTGTGATTGCGGATAATACTATTTTATGGGTAGGTACATCCAAGGGAGTGGTGCGCTTTAATGTAACCGATTCATCCTATATCTGGAATTCAAATATCAGGGGATATCCTCTTATTGAACCCAATGATGATGCCATACATAAGGATCGTGAGGGGTATATTTGGTTTGGCACTATTTATGGAGCTATCAAATATAAACCGGAGAATGAATTGCCCCATGCCAATCCACCGGCAACACATATCACCGATATTCAGGTATTGCATGAATCCATTTCATTAAATCAGAAACAGCGTTTCAGTTATAATGAAAATTACTTCAAGTTTGAGTTTACCGGCATTAATCTGCGGGCTCCCGATGGCATCAAGTTTAAATACCTGTTACACGGTTCCAATACCAAAGATTGGTCCAGAGAAATGGAGGGTAATGCCATCACCTTTTCCGAATTACCGCCGGGTAATTATGAATTCCTTGTTAAATCCGGAAATGAACACGGCATATGGGATCCGCAACCGGCCCGATTTGCTTTTCACATTGCCGAACCGTTTTGGATGCATTGGTGGGTGCAGCTCATCGTTCTGTTGAGTGTTGTCGGTATTGTGGTTATGTATATTCGACAGCGGTTTGTAAATATCAATAAGACAAGAAAACTGCTGGAATATAAGGTTCAGCAACGCACCAAGGAGCTGGAAACGGAGAAAGGCAATGCGGTTCAGGCGCATAACGCCCTCAAAGAGAGTGAAGCCAAGTTCCGTCTGTTTACAGAGACTACCACATCCGCCATATTCATCATACAGGGAACCAAATTTAAATATTTAAATCCGGCCTCCACTGTCATAACCGGATACCCTGAAAAGGAAATGAAACAACTGAATTTCTGGGATCTGATTAGTGCTGAACACCGGTATGTGGTCAAGCAGCGCGGATTGCAGCGACAGGCTGGTATGAATGTACCCAACCGTTATAATTTTAAAATACTGAGAAAAGACGGCGAAGAACGCTGGGTAGATTTTACAGCCAAACGTATCGAGTACGAAGGACTGGCAGCTATATTGGGAACGATTGTTGATATCAATGATCAGGTGGAAGCCAAAAGCGCATTACGACGCGAAAAAGAGCGCCTAAGTGTTACGCTCAGCTCAATTGGCGACGGTGTTGTGACTGCGGATCTCGATCAGAAGATTATTCTGTTTAATGATGCGGCTGAGGAAATTAGCGGATGGACAGCCGAGGAGGCCGAAGGCAGGGCTTTAACCGATATTTTCAGGATCCATAGCCAGTCTCTGAATAGCCTGAGCTTTATTCAATGTACATCCGATAATAACAAGGACAAGGTGGGCTGGTTAACCGGCAAAGACGGAAGCAAAAAACTCGTTGAATTCAACTGTGCTAAAATTTCAAATCAAACTAATGTCCTCGGATATGTACTGGCGTTCAGAGATATTACCGAAAAAGAACAATTGAAAGAGGAATTGCTTAAAAGTCAAAAACTTGAATCCATCGGTGTTCTGGCCGGTGGGATTGCCCATGACTTCAACAACATCCTGATGGCCATAACCGGCAATTTGTCCTTATTGCGTAGACACAATGAAGAAAATGAAAAAGCGATCCGTATGATCGATATTGCGGAAAATGCCTGCAACAGGGCACAGGACCTCACTCAACGCCTGTTGACCTTTGCCAAGGGCGGCAGCCCGGTTAAGACGCGTATTCCCGTAAAAGAATTGATTATAGAAGCCGCCGAACTCATTATTCGAGGCACCGCTGTACAGTACAAGCTGCACATGGACGAAGATGAACTTTTTATAAACGCCGATAGCGGACAGATTACCCAGGTTTTGCATAATTTGATGATCAATGCCGTACAGTCGATGCCGGAAGGCGGATTGATTGACATCCATGTGCAACCCATGGAAATTGAAAAGGCACAGAATCTTCCCTTGAATGAAGGTTCGTATATCCGCATAAGCATTTCCGATTCCGGCATTGGCATTCCGAATAAATTTCTGCACAAGGTGTTTGATCCCTTTTTTACCACCAAAGACAGAGGCAACGGTCTGGGGCTGGCTACGGTGTACTCTATCATCAATAAACACGGCGGGCATATCAGTGTTGAATCCACAGTTGGCAAGGGCACAACCTTTTTTATCGATTTACCATTGAGCAACGGTAAAAAGAATAAACCGGCAACGCCTGCCGAACTGCCGGATACGTTTTTGGAAAGCGGCCGGGTTCTGATTATGGATGATGATGTCAGTGTTCAGGAAACAGCGGCCGAGATGTTTGGTAATTTTGGTTTTGAAGTGGTTTGCTGTAAAGATGGCAATGAAGCGGTTGAGTTATACCGGGAAGCGATGAGCGAAAAACGTCCGTTTGATCTGGTCATTTTGGATTTAACCATACCGGGAGGGCCGGGAGGCGTAGCTACCGTTAGACAATTAGCTGAATTGGATGAAAAGGTCATCGCCTATCTGACCAGTGGATATTCCAACGATCATACTATGTCCGAATACCATAAATACGGATTTAAAGGGTGTCTAAAAAAGCCGTTTCGCCTGGAAGATGTGCAGAATATTCTGGGAAATTATCTTAAAATAAGTGAATATGAGTCCGCCAATAAACAACGGTAACGGCAGCCACCTTTTTGATAATCCAAAGTTTAAGAATCAATAAATCCGGTATCTTCAGCTAACGATTTACCGGATGCAGCCCGAACCGCCAATTCATCACATCGTTCATTTTCGGCATGCCCGGCGTGCCCCCTAAGCCATTGGATAGTAATCTGATGTTTTTCGAATAATTCCAAAAGCCTTGTCCATAGGTCAATATTTTTAGCCGGTTCTTTCTTATTACGCATCCATCCGTTACGCTGCCATTTGTTTACCCATCCTTGGTTAACGGCATCCACGATATATCTGGAATCGGAATATATGTCCACCTGGCAGGATTCATGGAGTGTTTCCAAGCCGGCGATGATGGCCATTAATTCCATGCGATTGTTAGTGGTTTTTCGGTAGCCCCGGGAAATCTCTTTGGTTTTACCTTTGTAGCGCAACAATGCTCCGTAGCCACCGGGACCCGGGTTGCCCGAACAGGCTCCGTCTGTATAAAGTTCGACTTTTTTCATGCAATAGTATCCCTATTTTTTTTTGACAATGCCTCTTGGCCACCAACTGGTACGCGTTTTTACGCCGAAATACCCGGCATGGGCCGAACGAATGTCCGTCACCGATACAAATGCTTTGGGATCAAATTGATTGACAATTTGTAAAACCTGCCGGGTACGCCGTCTTGGAGTAATGATATGGATGAAATCCAGTTCGCCTTTTTGACCGTTCGCTTTCAAATTGGTGACTCCAAAGCCTTCCTCTCGCAAAACCATAGAGAGGGTTTTCAGATTATCGGCCGTTATAATCTGGACAGCCTGAACCCCCAGAGCCAGTCGGTTTTCGATGGAAATTCCGATATAGTTGCCCATGGCAAATCCACCACCGTATGCGATATAACAGACTACATTGTTCAAATTTTGAAAAATTTGCGCAATAGCGCCTAACCAGATAATGATCTCGAAAAATCCCATTACAGATGCGGTAAAACGGTTGCCTCTTGATATCATAATAATGCGGATGGTCCCGATACTGACATCGACAATACGGGCAACAAAGATGAATAATGGTATGATCACATAATGGATGATATTGGCACTGAGGGGTAAATTAACCCATTCATTTATGCTCATATTGATTGCTCCAGCGTTCAACCGTCTGTTCAAAAGGTTTTTTGAAAGGAAAGCCCCGATCGGGATCTTTATTGATATATTGATCAGTAGCTTGTATTTCCAGGCTGATTTTATCGCCCTGCGAAAATATGAAGCAGGAACAGCGATTAAAATGCATTTTTTTTGAAAATCAGTGGATTAGGGTCTTTATTAATTAAATAAGAATATCCGGATTTACCCTTTCCCAATAACCGGTTAATCGTAACTTTGCCGATTTGAGTTTTCATACTTTGCCCAAGCTTTAGCATGTTCTTGTGACCTCTTTCAAAATTAAAAATTTACATAATCCCAGAACAACCTCAAAATGAAAATCATACCCGCTTAATGTCTGTTTCTAAAACTGGATAATCGACGAATGTGAGGGCACTACATCGCAAATCAGGTACCTTTTACCAAACCATTTGATGGAAAAATTAGACAAAATAAATTAGGAAAAAGGGGCCAGGCTTATTTATTTTGAATGAAGTCATGAAATTAACGATCATTAATATTCAATAGTCCGGATGGCACGTGTTATTCTACATATCGATATGGATGCATTTTTTGCCGCCGTTGAACAACGAGAACATCCGGAGTTAAAGGGTAAACCCGTCATTATCGGAGCCGATCCCAAGGAAGGCAAGGGCAGGGGGGTGGTATCCACATGTTCCTACGAGGCCCGTCCTTTCGGTGTGCACTCGGCGATGCCCATTTCAGAAGCCTATCGTAAATGTCCGCACGGCATCTATTTACCTCCTAACGGCAAACTATACCGGCAGGTGAGTGAAAATATTTTTGATATTTATAATCGCTATACCGATGCCGTTGAACCGTTATCCATTGACGAGGCCTTTCTGGATGTTACCGGAAGCACACGACTATTTGGGGAAGGCAGGCAAATTGCGGAACAAATAAAGGACGCCATCGTCCGGGAACACCGTTTAACGGCCTCTGTGGGCGTCGCCTGCAATAAATATCTGGCTAAAATTGCCTCGGATTTGGATAAACCGGATGGACTGGTGGAGGTGGCACCCGATGCCATTGATGCTTTTTTATCAGATCTGCACATATCACGCCTGTGGGGAGCCGGTAAACAGACACAAAAAATATTTCAGCACATGGGCATTAAAACCATCGGTCAACTGGCTCGATATCCATTACCCACATTGACCCATAAATTCGGAAAACTGGGCCAGCATTTTTATAATCTGGCTCATGGTATAGATGAACGTGAAGTATCCACCCTGGCCAACGTCAAATCCGTCAGTAATGAACATACCTTCGGTCAGGATACCAACGTCATAGCAACTATTGAAAACACGTTATTCCATTTAGCGGGTAAAGTTGGCTATCGGCTTCGAAAGAAAGGACTGGCGGGAAAAACAATCCATCTCAAATTACGATACGATAATTTTAACACCATTACCCGCAATAAAACGTTGCCCAAAACAACCGATAACACACAAATCATTTATGATACCGTTAAATGGCTTTTTGAACAAAATTATCAATCCGGACGTAAGGTAAGGCTTTTGGGTGTGGGCGTCAGCGGATTCGAACAGAAAGGTGGTAAACAAAAAACCATCTTTGATATGATAGATGAAAAGAACGACCGGTTAAACCAAATTGAGGATTTACTGGTTGATCGCTACGGGGATAATATTATCAGCCGGGCGGAGAATCTTAATAGAAAGCGGAATAAATAGAGATACACTCATCGTTAAAGCTACGTTAAGGCACAAAAAGAGTGTTAAACGGTCCATAAGACCGTTTATAAAAAAATAATGTCATGAAAAGGAAACCGACCAATCAAATACTTATATCTTCTTAACATTGCTCTAACATTGACCTCTTATACTTACGCAAAATGAGAGGTTACTTATGATACAGACAATGGTACAACATATTAATTACTGGGATTTTGCTCTTTCATACAAAATGTATGCTTCTCAAAGTAAAAAACTTCTGGTCTACTTAATGTACGGTATGTCCCGAAGCGGTGATGGCTACCTTTATGCCTTTTTTGGCGCGACGTTTTTGCTTATAAATTTCAACGGGGGCCAGGAGTTTATTTACGCTGCGGCATTTGCTTTTATATTGGATTTACCCTTATATTTACTGATTAAGCGCAGTATAAAACGACCCAGGCCATTCGAGAAAAATGCCCGGATTCAAAATTTAATAGCGCCTCCGGATAAATTTAGTTTTCCATCCGGTCACACAGCAGGAGCCTTTTTGATGGCAACCGTGTTAAGTTATTTTTTTATAACCTATACATTGTTGTTTTTCGGATGGGCCATCGTTGTGGGTATTTCCAGAATTGTGCTTGGCGTGCATTATCCGTCGGATGTAATCGCGGGTGCCTTATTGGGTTCGATTTGTGCTGCATTGGGAATCATGATAACGTAGAAACCGAACCGGCATGCGCATAGCGTATTTCAGTGAAAGCTTACTTCCTAATATGGATGGCGTAAGCCATACCTTTAATCAACTCATTAATACTTTACAACAACAAAAGATTGAATTTCGTTTCTATTCTCCGTTTAAACCCGGCCAGGAAGTGGAATGGTCCGAACGGGTTCGGCAGATGAAAGCGGTTTCCTTCCCGCTGTACAGGCAATATAAAGTCAGTGTACCTTTGCTGGATAATCCCGAAGAAGATATTGAACAATTTAATCCGGATATTCTCCATGTGGCCGCCCCCACGTTCTTAAGCTTTTACGCCATCCGTTTTGCCAAAAAGCGCGATATTCCGGTTGTGGCCAGCTATCATACCCACTGGGTTTCCTATTTTTCTTACTATGGTTTTAAAGGAGCCGAGGGCCTGGGCTGGCGAGTGTTACGCTGGTTTCATAATCAATGCGATGCCACGTATACACCATCATCCAGTGCCAAACGGGAGTTGGAATCCGCCGGTATTAAAAATGTACAATTATGGCCCCGGGGCATCGACGTTAAAAAATTTTCACCGAAATACCGCAGTGAACCATTGCGTAAACAGATTTCGGCAAAAGATTTACCGTTTCTGCTTTTTGTTGGCCGACTGGTCAAAGAAAAAGACGTTGAAGACCTGATTGCAGCCGATCACTGGCTCAAAAAGCAAAAGGCCCGCTATAAGCTGGTTTTTGTGGGTGAGGGGCCTATGGCCGAAGATATTCAGCAAGAATTACCGGATGCCTATTTGGCTGGGTACAAAAAGGATGAGGAATTAGCGAATTTTTACGCATCCAGTGATATCTTTGTGTTTCCATCTACAACGGAAACTTTTGGCAATGTTGTGCAGGAGGCCATGGCTTCCGGATTACCGGTCATTGGCGTAAAAGAGGGCGGGGTACAGGATTTGATTGATGACGGCTGCACGGGCCTTTTAGCCCGGCCCAATGATCCGCAGGATTTGGGACAAAAAATTTTTAAGTTGTTACAGAATCCGGATTTAAGAAACCAAATGACGCAGGAAGCACTCAACCGCATGCAAAACCGCACCTGGGAAGCTGTTAATATGCGCCTGATCGATAGTTATAAACAGATCATCCATTCCAGAAACGGCCGTCAAAGCAATTGATCCATCAATTGCTTAATGGGCCTTGCATTTTGCATAATATAAAAATGAATGGCCGGGACATTGGCATTGAGCAATTCTTCCGCCTGTTGCCGTGCCCACTTCAATCCGATATCCAGAACATGCTGGTCAGGGGCTTCTTGTATTTCCTGTACCAGGCCGGCGGGAAGATCCACATAAAAGTTTTTGGGAATGGTGCGTAGCTGTTTGCGGGATGTAACAATTTTGAGCCCGGGTATGATAGGTGCCTTGATACCGGCGGCCCGGCTTCGTTCCACAAAATCAAAATAAGCCCGGTTATTAAAGACCATCTGGGTGGCGATATAATCCGCTCCGGCTTCGATTTTTTCTTTTAAATAGCTAATATCAGTTTCCAGGTTTGGTGCTTCATAATGCTTTTCGGGATAACCGCCCACACCAATACAAAAATTGGATGGTTCGGAATCCAGCAATTCTTCTTCCAGGTAACGTCCCCGGTTCATATTATCAATCTGCCGGACCAGATCTACGGCATAGGCATTTACACTGCGCCCGTGCTGGATGGGTTTTTTATAGTTACTCTCATCACCGCGTATTGCTAACACGTTTTCGATACCAAGGTATTGTAAGTCAATTAAAAAATCCTCGGTTTCTTCCCGGGTAAAGCCGTTACACAGCACATGGGGTACGGCATCAATATTATACTTGTTCTGAATAAGAGCGCATATGCCCAGTGTACCGGGTCGTTTCCGTTTTACTTTACGTTTGATACCATCTGCGGTTTCTTCGTAGATTGCTTCGGCTGCGTGACTGGTAATATCAATAAACGGGGGATTAAACCGGGCGATATCATCCACGACTTTCAAAAGACTTTTAACGGTTCCGCCTCTTCGCGGGGGGATAATTTCGAAGCTGATCAGTGTGTCGTTAGCTTTGGCAAGGTGTTCGATTACTTTCATGGGTATACAACTTTTTTTTATGGATCATTATGGATCGTAACATAACAAATTCATATTCAATATAAAGTGTACTGGTCGATGTATCCAATTTTTCTTTTCTTAGCGGCAAGACATTTCTTGATAAAAGCTATACATCTAGTGCATACTCAAATGCCCAAAACAACGCTCATACCTTCATGTATATTTTATGACCAACCCCGAAATTTTATTAACCATTATGAATTTTATGACGATAGTTAAAAGTAATTTTTTAAAGGGTCGTTGTCATGAATATGCAAAAAATGACTAAGAAACAACTTATAGAAAACTATAAAACACTGCAAAATGAGGTTGAAACGCTTAAATCCGATCAACAAAATATTCGCGCTGGTAAAATTATCGAGTATTTACCCGATGCTATCATTATCGAATCCACAGATCGTATCATATTGCAGGTTAATCTTAAATTTTGTGAATTGTTTGATATAAAAACACATCCTGACGAATTTAAAAACATGGACTCACATAAGGCTGCCGAAGAGGCCAGCTATCTCTTTGAAGACAGTGCCGGCTTTATCGAGCGAATCGATGCTATTTTGGCCCGGGGAAAACCGGTCTATAATGAAGAATTGGAGTTAAAAGACGGAAGAGTATTTGAACGTGATTACGTGCCCTTCAATCTTAATAATGATAGACTGGAGCATATGTGGCATTACAGGGATATCACCGGGCGAAAAAAAACAGAAGCCTTAATCCGCAAAAGCGAAGAGCGCTTTAAAAATATTTTTGAGTCACTGAGTAATATACCGGTGCAGGGATACGACCGCAATCGTCGGGTCATTTACTGGAATCCGGCCAGTGAGAAGACTTATGGCTATTCCAAACAGGAGGCACTGGGCGAAAAACTGGAAGACTTAATCATTCCTAAAGCTTTACAAAAGACGGTTGTGAACGGAATAGAACGATGGTTGAATGAAGGTATACCGGTTTCTCCTTCAGAAATGCTGCTCAAACACAAAGATGGATCGGATGTGCCGGTCTTCTCCAGTCACGTCATGATTACTAACACCAGCGGTCAGAAAGAGATGTACTGCATCGATGTGGATATGAGTGCTAAACAACAGGCTGAACAACAATTAGCCGATAGTGAGGCCAAATACCGAACCCTGGTGGAACAGTCCCTCCAGGGAATGATCATTGCTCAGAAAAATCCCCTGCGCATTGCCTTTGCCAGCAAACCCATGGAAGCCATTGGCGGTTATACCGTCGAAGAGCTGGAAGCATTTACCCCTGAACAACTTACGGAATTAATCCATCCGAAAGATCGGGCTGAGTTTTTTCTAAATTTCGAAAAGCGACTAAACGGTAAAGAATTTTTACCCATCCAGGAATATCGCATTATCCATAAAAATGGCCGGTCCCGCTGGTGCGAACTGTACAGTACGAAGATTGATTTGCAGGATGGTCCGGCCATTCAGGCCACGTTTGTGGATATAACCCGAAGAAAGGAAGCAGAGAAGGCATTACATCAAAGTGAAGAACGCTATCGCACTTTAGTTGAAGATTCTCCCTTAGCCATAGTGGTACATAGCAAAGGGAAAATCCTTTATATCAATCCCGCGGCCTTAAAACTTATCGGTGCCCGATCCGCCGAAGATTTGCTGGGCCAATCGGTGATGGATTTTGTGCATTCGGATTATCGGGATCTGGCCAAAGAGCGGG
>WJIP01000091.1 GCA_014730185.1 Caldithrix sp.
CATACATATAGCGGAACGATATACCGCTAAAGACACCGAACTAACAAACAGACTGGCTTATCAAAGGCGCTCCAATGCCAGCATATTAAATCTTATCAGTGAACCTGCTCTTTTCCCTGAACGCGTAGAGCTGTTACCCTTTCTGAAATCAAGTTTACAGTTTATTGATATCGATCCGGAATCCTTTCAACTGCAGGTCAATAATAGCATTACCCACTTGGAAATTGATGTTGAACTGTTTTCAAAGGCGGTCAACGAATTGATTATAAACGCCCTGCAAGCCGTTAATAATGATCTGGATTTGGTACAAATTGTTATTGATCTTATACCCGGTGGAAGTCCATTAACCAATCTCAACTGGATCCGGTTTACAATTGCTGACAGCGGCGGCGGGTTAGATGACGATTATTATTTGCTAATGAAAGAACCCTTTTTCACTACCCATAAAGAGAATGGGTCACCGGGATTTGGAATAAACATCGCGGAAAATATCATTCATGCACATAACGGAACTCTGGAAATAAAATCCCGAGCAGATAAAGGAACAGAGGCAATAATTTATATCCCGGACAGACAGAAGCATGAATAAAGCTACCCCTAAAATATTAATTGTTGAAGACAATTTAGTCTGGCAAAAAAGCTATAGAAAATGGTTAGGAGAACCTTATCATTTCGAAGTAGCCTCGGAGGCCGATAAAGCCAAGCAGATGTTTTCAAGGTTTCTACCGGATTTGGTTTTGCTGGATTTAGGATTGCCTAAAATCGATCAGGGTTTAGCCGTACTGGATTACATCATTGCCCAGGGAACCGATACGGAAGTCATTGTTATTACTTCCTCACAGGATCACCAAAATGCGCTGGAGGCTCAGAAACGCGGAGCAAATTCGTATTTTTTCAAGACTGAAAACATTAAGGAAGAATTGCCATTTTCTGTGAAACGAGCATTGCGCATGCAGGCTCTGGAAAGAGACAATGTGCAGTTACGCCGCCAACTGCAGGAAGCGCATCAATTCGAAAATATTGTAGCCAAAAGCCAGCAAATGCAAAATATACTGCGCCTTGTGGAACAAATTAAAGATACCCGGGAGCCTGTGCTCATTACCGGAGAATCAGGAGTGGGTAAAGAAGTTATTGCTCGCCATATTCACAACCAAAGCGGGCAGGCCAGCGAACCTTTTATCGGAATTAACGCCGCAACCCTGCCCGAAAATCTTTTGGAAAATGAACTTTTCGGGCATGAGAAAGGTGCATATACCGGAGCCCATGACTTAAAAAAGGGACAATTTGAGCTGGCCGGTAAAGGTACGATTTTTCTGGATGAGATTGGGGAATTGTACCCCTCGATACAGGCCAAACTGTTACGGGTTCTTCAGGAAAAAACCTTTTTCCGTTTGGGAGGCTCTAAAGAGATTAAGGCTCAATTTCGTCTCATTACAGCTACCAATCGCAACCTGGTTGAATCTGTGAAAGCTCGTCATTTCCGGGAAGATTTGTTTTATCGTCTAAACGTCATCCCTATTCATATACCCCCCCTGCGTGAACGCCCGGATGATATTCCTGCATTAATTTATCATTTTGCCCGCAGGTACTGTAAGGATAATAAAATAAAATTACCCCGCATCGATCCTTTTTTAGTTGCCTATTTATCCCGTCTACAATGGGAGGGCAATATTCGTCAATTAGAAAACACACTTATTCGTATGTTGCTTCTTAAACGGCAGACTTTAACCATAAAAGATCTTCCGCAGGAAATTCAGGAAAAGGAAAATCCGGTACTGCAAAATGCTCTCAGTAATCGGATATCACTGGAGGAGCTCAATCGCCTTTATGTTAATCTGGTTTATGAGCACCTGGGCCGCAATAAAAAACTAGCCTGTGATTTTTTGGACATCAATTATCGTACACTCAATAAACGCCTGCATCAGGAAGACAATAAATAATCCCGAAATTCACTGACCACTTGTAAGTTCTGCAATCTACGGCTTTCCCTGTTTGTACAAAATACAAATCACCCACCAATCAAACAGCTTAATCCATTGTTTATGCGCAACTTAACCCATAAATCGTGTTAATCATTTGTTTATTAATGGCTTATAGATTGGCACGTGCTTTGTAATAACTTTATTAATTATTTGATGAAGGAGTTGCCATGATGGAATTAAATCACTTACTTCAGGGAAATTTGAATGTAAGTACGCTTGAAGATGAAAAAGGACGGCAATATTTCAGCATAAAAATTGTCTTTTCGGAAGACGATGTAGTCACCGTTTACCGTAATTCGATGGATGAGCTGATTAAGGAGTTACCGTCTATTATTGCTTCTGCCATTCAGGCAAGAATTTTTAATGATCAATTTGTAATTAATTGAAATAATATAAAGGGAGTGATTTATGACTATCTATGTTTGTGAACAGGACCCAACACGGGCAAAGCTGATAAAGGATGTGCTCGGTGTTTATAATTACAAAGTAGAATCGGTGCATAATTCTTATGAATTCTTTAAAAAAGCTAACTCCAAAAAGCCCTCGGTAGTTGTGCTGAATGAATTCTTTGCCGATGCTAACGGACCGGACCTGCTTAAAAGACTTAGAGAAAACCCGCGTACATTTAATGTGCCCGTGATATTTATTGGCAATGGACAAACATCATATCAGGTAAATCAAAATATGTTTGTCGATGATTTAACCGAATTTGTCTTTGAACCTCTAAAAATTAAAAATCTGCGGCATTATATTGACCGCTGGACCACATTTAAAAGTTTATATACTAAAAATTAGTTATGAGTTATTTTTATTACATATTGATTCAAATTGGCATTATAGCGCTTTGGTTTGTTTTCAAAGGTTATATCATTAAAGACGACGCTATTCAATGATGCCGCAAACCTTTAGTTAGGATTCAGGCTTTTATATTCCCGGTTTTTTGCCTTCCTTAATAGAATGCTTAACGCAACACTTTAATGGGAATATGAAAGCCTTTTATTTTACAGTCAGAACTTTTTAGTTATGATGTCTTAAATTCAATACCCTTTTCACAAATTCTTTTTGTTTTTCCGTAAGATTTCCTGTAATCAATCCAATGACCACCAACGTTGTCCCTAAAAACATAGGCATAGTGAACACTGCCCTGAAAAAAGCAAAATCCAGCATAGCTGTAATGGACGGTACCAGATATATGAACGTGACCGCCCATCCCGGTCCCTTTTTTTGCACACCTATATAAAATAAAGTATAACCGATTACCGTGGGAAAAATCGCCATATACAACAATCCAAACCATCCCGCCATACTGATTGAAGATAAAAATGATGGCGACAATTGATTGCCCAGAAAGGGGATTAAAATGAGCCCTGTTAGGAGATAGTTGTAGGCATTAATCCACAGAGCATCCCATTCCTGTTTTTTCGTTGCCTTTGCCAGTAAAGTATACAGGGTCCAGGATAAGGCCGCTCCCAGGCAAAAAAGTTCCCCCCAACCAAGTGATGAAAAATCAATTTCACCACCCTTGGCCAGATTCACCCAAATTGCACCGGCAAAAGAAAGGATGAAGCCCATATAAAAACGATACGGTCGTTTTCTCCTGAATAAAAAGGTCTCGGCAAAGGCTGTGAAAAAAGGGTTTAAGGCTATAATAATGGCCGTATTTGTTGGTGATGTAAACTTCAATGCTGAAAAGAAAAAAATATGATATCCTAGGCCCGAGGTTAGGACTACAATGATAATGTGCTTTATAAACTTAACATCCAGTATATATGGATGGGTTTTGCGATATTTGAGTATAAGAAAAGGAAGCATAACTCCGGCGGATAACAGGAAACGAAACATAACACTCGTAAACGGATCCATTTCATGCACAACATACTTGCCGGCAATAAATGACCCTCCCCATGTAAACGGAATAACTAAAAAAAATAACCCAAAAAACCGGTTAAACATCTTTCTCCTTATTGATTTTCGAATTCAACTGAGATTACTTCATTGTTTGGCCGCAAACCCGTCTTTTTTATTATAAAATCTCTTTAGTATATTCCAAATATCAATACGCATCAAATGCAATTATAATGTTAACTATCGACCCAAGAATTGTATTTTTTACAATCGACTGCTTGCAAATAAGTAATCTGCTCCCTATAATCCGGTTTGGTATTTCCCAACCGAGCACTTAAATTTGATTCTTTGATTAAAAAAGAATTATTAGATTATGTCAAAGTTAATTGGTGTTCTAACGGCAGGTGGGGATACACCCGGTTTAAATGCTGCACTGCGTGGCATTGGCAAAGCCGCCATTAATAAGTACGGAATGCAGGTCATCGGTTTTTTAGACGGTTTTCGTGGATTGATGGAAAATCGTTCAACAAGGCTGGATTTGGATACGCTTTCGGGTATTCTGACCAAGGGTGGTACCATTCTTGGTACCAGTCGGGATAAGCCGCATCGTATGCCGGTTGGGGGTAAAGCTCTGGATATGACGGATGTTATATACGAGAACTATCAGAAACTGCATCTGGAAACTCTTATCTGTCTGGGTGGCGGCGGTACGCAAAAAAATGCTTTGCGTTTAACGGAGAAGGGGCTTAACGTAATCACTCTGCCCAAAACCATCGATAATGATGTAGCTTTAACAGATACAACATTCGGATTTGATACGGCCTTATCTATTGCAACTGAGGCGATTGACAGACTGCACAGCACCGCCCACAGTCATCATCGAATTATTGTGGTGGAGGTAATGGGACATAAAGTAGGTTGGCTGGCTTTAGGCGCAGGATTATGCGGGGGAGCGGATGTTATACTAATACCTGAAATACCCTATGATCTGAACAAAGTAGCGGAAGCCATTATGCAACGCAGTCGGGGGGGCAAGCGCTTTAGTATCGTTGCGGTTGCCGAAGGGGCATTATCCAAAGAAGATGTAAAGGAATCTGCAGCCAATAATAAATCTAAAGAAGACGATACGATCGATACGGCTCTGGCCAGTCTTTTAACTCAGGGCGGGGGGCACACCATGCGCCTGGCCAACCGGTTGGAAGAGTTAACCGGCCTTGAATCCCGGTTGACCATTTTAGGTCATCTGCAAAGAGGCGGTGCCCCATCTGCGGCAGACCGCTTACTGGCCACACAATTAGGTACTGCCAGTGTTACCTTGGTTGAACAAAAAACATACAATGTTATGGTATCCGTGCGAGACGGTAGAGCATTACCCGTTCCACTGAAGGACGTGGCAGGCAACCGAAAGTATGTGCCACTGGATCATCCATGGATTGAAAGTGCCCGCCGGTTAGGCACATGCCTTGGTGATGATTAGACGATCTGCTGATCTTTAAACATTTTTTATTGAATTATAGAGGTTATGAATCAGTTTTTCACTAATCCGCAATTACGTAAACAAACAGCCCTCGTTCTTATAGCTTTTGGGGCATTTATATTATTTACGTCTGTTTTTAATATGCAGGTATGGCCTGTTCTCATTCCTCTGATATTTCTATTTGTTGGTCTTTGGTTGCTGTACGAGGGAAGTTTTCCGTATAAAGAAATCAAAACTACCCGACTAATATTCGGTAGAATTGAACGCACAAACCAGAATATTACCCATAGTGAATATCTGCAACTATTCAGCGGAGATATTAATCTTGATTTAAGTGAGGTTGAAATAAGTGATCAAACGGTTGTTTTCTATATCACAGCTATATTTTCCAATATACACATTACGGTTCCAAAGGGTTACGAAATCGACTTAAAAAGTAATGCATTTTTTACTGCAGCTAATTTATTTGATGAAGGCGAAGAGCATTTTCTCAGGCCATTTCATCATGAAATCAAAGAGGAACAGAGCAGTCCTAACAAAATGCGCTGTGTCATCCGAGGGGGTATTATTCGCATTCGGCTTTCAGAAACATGATCAAAAAGATACCTCACCCAATTGTATCATAAGCATTGTAAAAATCAAAAGGATACTCTTGTTTTAGATAGGTTTGGCGAAACCGACATCAAAATAAACCCAGAAATTTTGTTATTGTAATTATTAGGGAAAATGTTATTATGACACAGACAACTAGAGACACTCAATTAATGAAACTTACTGCAAATACCCTTCGACTGCTGGCCGCAGATGGTGTACAGAAAGCGAATTCCGGGCATCCGGGAATGCCCATGGGTATGGCCGATGTGGCTGCCGTGCTTTGGTCACGTTACCTGCGTTTTAATCCGCAAAAACCGGATTGGCCCAACCGGGATCGTTTTGTACTATCTGCAGGACATGGATCCATGTTACTTTACAGCCTTCTGCACCTCAGTGGATATGATGTCGGTCTCGAGGATTTAAAAACATTCCGGCAATGGTCCAGCCGCACCCCCGGTCATCCCGAATTAAATTGTCTGCCGGGTGTGGAAACAACTACCGGGCCTTTAGGTCAGGGATTCGTCAATGGTGTCGGTATGGCCATCGCCGCCCGGATGGCAGCCGCCCGTTTCAACACCGATACTCACGGCCTTTTCGGCACGCATCACATTTACGCTATTGTAAGCGATGGCGATTTGATGGAAGGGATCGCCTCAGAGGCAGCTTCATTAGCCGGACATTTAAGGTTAGGCAATCTCATTTATTTTTATGACGACAACGAAATCACTATTGCCGGACAAACCCGTTTAACCTTCAGCGAAGATGTCCAATCCCGTTTCAATGCTTACGGCTGGCACACGGTCACTGTAGATGGCCACAACCATCAGGCTATTGCGGAAGCCATTGAACAGGGTATTGATGAACATGATAGGCCCACACTTATCATCTCTAAAACGCATATCGGTCATGGTTCGCCCTCCAAACACGATACCGCCGGCGTGCACGGCGCTCCATTAGGCGAAGACGAACTCAAAGCCACCAAACGCAATCTGGGCTTTTCCGATGAAGACACATTCTATGTCCCGGAAGAGGTAAAATCATTTTTGGATAAAAGACGCACTCAATTAAAAAAATTGTATCACACATGGGAAGAAAATTTTAAGGACTGGCAATCGCAAAATCCCAAATTGGAACAACTGCGCCGGCAAATGCAGGAACGGCAGTTACCGGATGATCTGGAAACCCGATTCCTGGATGACCTTTCAAAAGATGCCAATGCCACCCGCTCTATTTCCGGCGCCATCATGCAGAAAATTGTGGACATGGTGCCCGGACTCGTTGGTGGATCAGCCGACCTTGAACCGTCGACCAAAACTCTGCTCAAAAAATATTCCTCTATAAAAGCCGAGTCATTTATAGGACATAATATCCACTATGGTATCCGCGAACACGCAATGGGAGGCATTACCAACGGAATAGCTTTATACGGTGGTTTTATTCCGTTTGGGTCTACTTTTCTGGTCTTTGCCGATTATATGCGTCCATCCATACGTCTGGCAGCCTTGATGGGGATTCAAAGTATTTTTATTTTTACCCATGACAGTATTTTTGTCGGTGAAGATGGCCCCACCCATCAACCGGTAGAGCAACTATTTTCTCTAAGAGCTATTCCCAATCTGATGACATTACGTCCCGCTGATCACATCGAAACGGGGGTCTGCTGGGCCATGGCCCTGCGCAACCGGCAGGGGCCGACTGCACTACTTCTAACCAGGCAAAAAGTGCCTTATTTGCCAAGAGCGGAATCGTTCGATCCTCAAACGATTAAGTACGGCGGATACGTAATATCGGGAGAAAAAAGCGGTGCGGCCAAAGCGGCAATTATCGCTAGTGGATCGGAAGTACAATTTGCCCTGGAAGCACAAGGCATTTTACAGGAAAAGGGGTACTCGGTTCGGGTTATATCCATGCCCTGTAAAGAAGTTTTTGATAAACAACCGGAAGCCTACAGGAGAACCGTTTTGCCGGCGCATTTAAATAGTATTACCATTGTCGAAGCCGGCTCTCCTATTGGATGGAATGATTATTTCAACATCCCGACTCTCAAATTGACGCTTTCCCGATTCGGTGCTTCAGCCCCTTATAAGGTTTTGGAAGCAAAATTTGGTTTTAACGGACAAACGATCGCAGATAATATGGAACAATTTATAAACTCTTTATAAATCTAATGCCGGTATGGTGTAATTTTAAGACACGATCTCCCCATTAACCATTGGTTAACGATACTTTTCTAACGCAACGGCAATTATCCAAAACGACCACTCGCTTATAAAAAATTTTAGTCCGGAGTTATAACTAACATACCTTCATTGATAATCTAACTGGAATGAACGGCTGAAAATGGATTTTTTTTATGCGATCTCCAGGGAGCCGTCCGCCTAGCGAATTTCGCTTTACCCCGGATATGAAGATAAAGGAATGAGCCCAGGCAGAAACTACCGAAGTTCAAACTGATAAGAGCACCGGCCAGAAGCCCTTGAACGACATAAGCGGTGACATACCATGCAAGCAGAATTGCAACGCCTATAATCAATACTAACAGGCCGGCTATACTCTGGGCAAATTTTCGGGGTGGTGGTGCAGGGCTTAGTTTTCTTTTATTGTTATTTTGAGCTATAAATATATTATAAGACACATCAAAAAGGTTGAACCGTGGCAAAAGCACACTCCAAATGAGGACTCCTGCCAGACTTAAATATATGGCCGGCGACTGAAATAAAATAGCAATAAACACGGCTATTCCAATGATTCTGGGCTGAAAAAGAAGCGCAGAATACTGGTTATCAACATCAATCATTTCGGATGCGCAAAAACCCTGCTGTAAAATAAAATTATGTTTGATAGAACTATTTGGTACTTGGTTTTTCATAAACAACTTAACTTGATAATATTTGTTAGTTGAAGCTCTGTTTTAAACTGATAATTTAGTGTTTGTAAATATAATAGCCGTTCGTTTCCGTTATTCTGAATTAATACTATTGTTTTGTTTACTTGATTGAGATACATATCGTGATTTGATAGGTCATTAAAAGTTGTCTTATTTAAAAAATCCCCCAAATCGTTATTAACCTGCCGTTGCCTTCATAGTCTACGAACGCTGCACAATTTGGCTTGCAACATATGCGGCGTCTTCACCTACGCCTAAAAGCAGCCCTGATTTGCGCGTATGCAACCAGTGTAAACCCACAAAATAAAGGCCCGGGTATTTTGTCACTCCTCTATTTTGTATGGGATACCCCATGTCATCCAAAACGGGAAGCTTGATCCATGAATAATCATATTTATAACCCGTTGCCCAAACAGTAGATGTTATACCTGCTTTCTCTAAATGTAATTCGGTTTTGTCTTCAATATTGTAATTTGTTCTATGTTTTTTTTGCGGCTGCTCGGGAATCTTCATTCCTGTTTTTTCAATATACATATCCACCCCTTTTTTGAACTCTGCATCAAATTTATCGGCCCGGGCCATATTATCTTTCAAATCGTTTTTAAGAAAAATTTTTCTGTCTTTGGTAGCTTGCAACCTACCTAAAAGCTCTACTCCATTTTCAGCAAGGTGTTGTAGACTGAGTGTTTTACCACCATCTTTTCCCGATACCTGCGGATTGGGATTAAAACGGGCCTCCTGGGAGGGTAGTTGATCGACCGTTTGATTAAAGATACCTAACTTTTCGGCCCACCAAAAAGAATCCTTTCCCCGATAGCGCCGCGGTAACCGATCGGCTCCGCCTGTTGACAGAAAAACCTGACGCCCATGTTCATTGAGCTCCTGGGCGATTTGGCAGCCGGATTGAGCACTTCCTATTACCAGTACAGCCCCCGGGGGAAGTTGATCCGGGTTTTTATATTGGCTGGAATGGATCTGTTGTATATTGGATGGCAAATGATGAGTGATTCTTGGTATTTTAGGTTTCTGGAAGGTTCCGGTTGCTACGACAACATTGGAAACTTCGTACGGTCCGTTACTGGTTTTTACTGCATAATCGTTTTTATTACCCCTTTTCTGAACAGACGTTACGGTGACTCCCGTTTGAACCGGTGCGTCAAAAGAAGCAGCGTAATCTTCTAAATATTGAACAACTTCCTCCCGGGTTAGAAAACCATCGGGATTATTGCCTCTATAGGCAAATCCGGGGAGTTGCAATGTCCAATTGGGCGTTACCAGCGTAAATGAATCCCACTTATCACTGCGCCAGGCTTCAGCAATTTGTTTTTGTTCAAGAATTATATGATCGAGACCATGCATGGTCAGAAAATAGCTTACCGATAGCCCCGCCTGTCCGGCTCCAACAATTAACGTTGTATTATTTGCAGACATAAAATCACCTCATTGCATTTTTCACAATATCTCAAAACTAATAATTGAATTATTAATGGATACATACATCATTACGGATGACATTGCATTAAAACGCATTGAGATTTTAGTCATATTCCATTTAAATGAATTCGATTAATCCATTAACACATATTTTTTCGTACCAACAAATCTCATTTAAACCATTATCCAGCTTCTTCCTTCGAATATGAGTTTTGTTTCTGATGAGGCATCTTGAAGACAGGTATCAACATGTTAACCTGTTGACGATATGAACGATATTTGTCGCCAAAATAATTTATGAGGTCCCGCTCTTCATAACGCAGCGCAATCAGAATATAGCCGGTAGTTGCAATGGCAAACAGCAGGTGGCCTACTGTCATTGTAGGTGTGGTCCAAAATGCGATCAAAAATCCCAGCATAATCGGGTGCCGCATGTAGCGATAGAGTCCCGGAGTTTGAAATTTCAAATCGGGTTGTGATTTTTTGTAAAGATGTTTTTGCACATGCATGATACCAAACAGATGGCTATGGCTAATCATAAATGTTGATAGCAAAACCAGGAACCATCCTGCTCCATTTAACACCCACAGCAGATAATTTGCAGCCTGGCTGTCTATATCCCAAACATAGCCGGGCATGGGACGCCATTGCCAGAAAAGCAATGCAAGTACAAGGCTGGAGAATAGAACATAAGTGCTGCGTTCAATGGGAGCCGGAATAATACACATCCAATACTTTTTAAAACCGGGCCTAGCCATTACGCTATGTTGAATAGCAAATAAGCTCAGCAAACCTGTATTGATTAAAAGTGCGCTGAGAAAACCATCGAATTGTCCGGAGTCGATAGATTTGGGTACAATAAAATTGCCCACAAATCCAATAGCATATAAAAAAACGAGAAGAAAGAGTATATAGCTGAGTATTCCATAAACATAATAAACATATCGTTGCATCCTAGTTTCCCCCTATTAATATTGAAATTTTTTTTTTGCTGATGAGATGTTGAAGTACTTAGCTTCCCGAATCCTTCTTCAAATTCTGATTTAACCATTTATTAATATAATTGGTGATATCCGGCCATCCCGGTTCTGAAATGAGCCAATGCCCATGGTTTTCAAATTCCTTGTAAGTAGACACCGGATGGTATTTCTTATGTATTTTACGGACCACTGAAGGATTTACAATCCGATCATCGGTTCCGGCAATGTTCAAAACCGGACACAATACGTTGGAGGCATCAACATGAGAGGATCGTTTATTATCATTGAACCAAAACCCCATTTCAAAAACGACGCGTCCGGATTCATACACAAATTGGTTATAAATTTCTTTCTGTTCTTCCGGAGGCAATTTTTGAAGCGGCGCGTAAACGGCTTCCCGGAATTTTTGTTTCACCGGTTTTTTCCAGAACTTCCAGGTTGTCATTATACTCCAAAAACTTTTTAGTAC
>WJIP01000008.1 GCA_014730185.1 Caldithrix sp.
GCAGACAGAAAAAGCGACCACAGCCCCGTATCAAACACCTGATTCATTTCGGATTCCAATTGTCCAATCTTGGCGGATGCTCCCCACTTTCTGTAAGTATGTATGGCGTCGACCAAAAACGTCAGCGCCACTTGTTTTTGATTCTGCTCCAAATAGAAACGGGCGGTCAACTCCTTGGCAATGGCAGCGTTTTGGACAAATCCGTTATCGGTTGCTTCCCGGATGGCTTCATCATAAAATGGCATGGCCTTAAAGGGATTATCTTCAACCCGGTAAATCTCGGCTTGGGCCAGGGCGTATTTATGGCTAAAATTAGTGCGATTAATTTTGGTCCATTTTTTTAATTGGTCAGCATGTTTTTGCGCTTTTTTAATGATACGCCATCTGGGTTGATCGGTATGGTGCTTAATAAGGCGGCATTGATTGAGAGCCTGATAAAAATGATATTCCGGCTGGGTAATATGTCCGATTACACTGTGTAATTCATGATCCACTTCATTCAGCTCGGCGGCGGCGGATAAGGGTTCGTTAAAAATATAAAATAACTGTGCTCTTAAAATATGATAACTGGCTCGTACTTGTGTGAATCTTGTCTGCGACATTTCTTCGACAAAAGCGCTTCGGGGGAAACTTCCATCATCAGGATTAACCAAATTATCCGACTTCCCTTGCAGATTGTTAACATATTGCCTGGCAAATTCAGGTGTCAGCCGCAGATCGTCATACCGGATCTGTTCCATAAAGTCAAGATACTCCTGCCCCTTTTCGTATAGGCGATCCAATTCCAAACCGCGCACCATGTCGTACCAGATAATATTATTAATAGTGTTGGCCGCATATAAGAAATCACCGTTTTGAAGGGAGTACTCCAAAGCTTTTTCGTAATTGGGTTGGCTTTCGGCTAACGGCTTTACCCAATGCTCAATCAGACAGGCATACCCGAAATAGGCCCTACCCCGAAAATATGAATCCGGAAATTTTTCGCTTATCAGTAGTTGCAATTTGCCAAACTGATGCCCTTTCCGATAGAATCCAAATCCCGAACCTACAATGACGCCGTACCCCCCATAGGCGAAACTGGAGGCATCGGCGTTGCCATGTTTTAAAGTCAGTTTCAACATGGTTAATAACAAAATCATAAAAAGTTCGGTGCTGGTGTTGTAAGCGAATGTCAGTAAATCCGTAATAATATTTAATGCCAAGCGCGATTCTTGTTTACGCATATCCCGCATGTCATAAAGTTTTTCCTGGGATCGGGTAGACAGTTTAAGTCCGATTTTTATTAAATTAATCAGGACTAACCATTTACCGGGATTGGCTGAAAATTTAATATTCAGATATCTCAGCCCTTTAATGCCCGCCGCCAGCGAGTCATCCAGACGACTTTGATGCACGTACATTCGAACGCGAATGGCCTGCACGCGCGCCTTGTCATAGTTGGTTTGGACGTTCTTTAACAACAAATTCAGATCATGTTCGGCTTGTTCATAATGGCCGTTTATAAATTCGATTTCGCTCGTTTCGAAGTAGATGTCACGGCTTAAATTATACTCTGTCGTCCATGCTTGTTGAGGCAGAAGGCGGGTGCACATATTATAATAAACCTGGGCTGATTTGTACGCCGAAGCGTCGCGTGCTTTGCTGCCGGCGTCAAAATTCAGACGGATTAATTCCAGTTTACCGGTATCGTCATAAATATATTGATATCCGGCGTTCAATTGATTGACAATGGAAAACAACGCTTCCCCGGGTTTATTATTCGATTCTTTTAGAAGAATCTGGCCGATCTTCAAGTGCAATTGTTTTCTTTTTTCTGTATCCATAAGAGATTGAAGCGCTTCATGAATACGATTGTGTACAAATTTATAAGATACGTTCCATTGTTTATGATGATCAGCGTTATAACTGCGGTTTTGCTCTAAAATCAAACCTTGCTGCACGGCTTTCCAAAGGGCTTCTTCAACGGCTGCATGGCTTAAATGGGTCATGCGGGATAGTAATTTCGAATTGAATTCCAATCCGATACAAGCCGCTATTTTTAAAACCTCTACGATTTGGGAAGGGACAGATTGCAACGAACTGATGAACCAGTTGATGACGTTTTCTGTGTAGCCAAGTTTTTCAATTTCTTTGATATTCCATTGCCAGCCGCCGGTAGTCTGGTCGCCGGTAACATTATTCTGCGAAGGATATTTAAAATATAAAAGATTTTTCTGATAAAGGGATTGCAAAAAATATTTGATAAAAAATGGATTGCCCAGCGTTTTTTTATGAACAACACCCGCTAACGGCTGAGCCGTTGGTTTATCACAATGGAACGTATCCATTAACATTTCCGTAATGTCCGTTATAGCCAACGCTGTAATGGTGACGGTTTCTATCGTTGATTTCTCATCCCGCAATCCCTGTAAAAAATGATGTAAAGGATTTTTGGCGTCGATTTTCTGATCGCGAAAGGCCGCGATAACCATAAAATATTTCAGAGAGGGATCCAACAGAAATTGCCGCAAAAGAGAAAATGAAGCACTGTCCGCCCATTGCAGATCATCGAGGAAAAGCACCAAAGGACTTTCTTTACGGCAAAAGATTTTTACAAAATTGCTGAACACAAAATTGAAGCGGTTTTTAGCTTCGTGGGCCGGTAAGTGCCTCACTTGTTTGGGTTTACCGATAATCCATTCAAGCTCGGGGACGACATCTACAATCAATCGGGCGTTTGACCCCAGAGCATGTATGATACGTTCTTTCCAGACCGCCAGTTTGGCGGCATTCTCAGAAAGCAATTGCCGAACCAACTCCCGTAACGCCTGCAACAAAGAACTATAAGGCGTATCTCTGCTGAATTCTTCAAATTTTCCACTGATGAAAAAGCCATGCTGTTTTAACACGGGTTTCTGAATTTCATTGACCAAAACCGATTTACCAATTCCCGAGGTTCCCTTAATAAGAACCAAATGATTGGCACCACTACAAACCTGGTCAAAACGATGCAGCATCTGGTTGATGGGTTTCTCCCGTCCGTACAGTTTTTGAGGAATCTGAAACTGGTCCAGAATTTCCTGTTTACCCAAAGGAAAAAGAGGTACGGTTTTTGTTTTCCGGTAGGATTGCAGGCAGTATTCGAGATCAGTCCTTAATCCGAGGGCGCTCTGATAACGTTCTTCGGCATTTTTAGCCATTAATTTCATAACAATAGCAGAAAGGGCCGGTGGAATATCCAAGTTTAACTTATGGGGTGGATTCGCTTTTTTAGCGATGTGGGCATGAATCATTTCCAGCGGATCATTGGTCTGAAATGGTTGCCATCCAACCAGCATTTCATAAAATATAACCCCCAGTGAATAAAAATCAGTTCGGTAATCGATATGCCGGTTCATACGACCTGTTTGCTCGGGAGAGGCATAAGCCAGAATATCCGCAGCAAAAAAGGTATCACTGGTATCGGAACGGTGCACCTTTAAAAGGGTGGCCCGACTGAAATCAATTACCGTTATGGTATGGGTTTTGATGTCTGCAAGTACAGTGGAGGGGCGCAGATTTTTTATAATCACTTTTTGATGGTGAATATGGTGCAGTGTTTCCGCAAAATGAATGGCCAATTTTAGAAAGCGCTCGGTTGTAAATTTTTCTTGTTTAATCAGCTCAGCGAGCGATTCGCCTTGTACATCCTGAATAATATGGATCAGGAATTGATTCTTTTCCTGTAATCCATAGGTTTTAAGAATGGATTTTGATTTTAAAATTTCGTATTCATTACGAAAGCGAGCCTGATTGGTTTGTGCAGAAAATTCCGGTTTGGAATGCTTGATTAGAACAGGGCTTTCGCTCCCGGCCTCTTTACCGCGGTAAAGGTCCCAGAACATTCCTTCAATAATTTTTTTCCCAAACGTATATTGCGGTATTTCCTGCACAGTTCTGTTTTCCAATTATGTAAAATCAGGCTATTTTCTTTTCGGCTTTACGCCGCTGGGCAAACATATAGATGTAGATATTATCCACAATAAACACAAAGATACCCATCGTCTGAATGAAATGGTTATCGGGAAAATGCAAAAACAGAAAAACCGTGACCAAACCGGTGCCCAGCATCTTTAACCAGGCGATGGCATAAGACATGCCGTAAAGCGTCGGCCGGCTTAAAATTAACACAATATACAATGCCGAAATAACCATATTTAATTGAATGGCGGAAATGGTGCCAAGACTGTTATCCAATCCCTGGCTGCGATAAAAATAGAACAGAATGCCCCATCCGAGAAATATCAACACAACCATGGGTCGGAAATATTTTTCCACCCCTTTCAGATGTGTAATTTGTTTGTGTCCGTAACGCAAAACCATGATGAAAATAAAAACATCCACCAACGTCCCGATGCGATACAACCAGGTAAGCAAATATCCCATATCCATTTCGAAAACAAACGAATACAACAGCTCCCAGGCAATATTTCCGGCAGCTACGATGAAAGGCATCTCCACAAATTTGTATTTGATGATATTGCGCATCAGGATAACATATAAAACGCCCCATAAAAAGAAGCCTGTAAAATAAAAGAAAAACTCAAGCGGTGTGTACAGCTCCAGATTGATCAAATGATTCATGGTTCCCCCAAAAGGTGAAGCAGCTCATAAGTGCATGGAATCCTTCCCAACAATTATCTATCCCATTTTATGCATATCTTTTATGCTCAGTGGTATCTCAAAATTTACGATATGACCGAACTCGTTGTTAATCAATTTTCCAAAAAAGATTTGCGCCAGAAAGTGATGTCCTGTTTGATGATGATGGTTATAAAATAATCCGTATAGCTTTAACCAAACACGCGGTAAGCTGAATAAAAAAGTTTTATAGAATCTATGACCTCTGACCGGCTTAACTCCGACCTTTCTGCAAGCATCCTTACCGATGAGATGTTGCGTATAAACAATAGGGGCTTTTCCGAAACCGATTCGTTTTAGCCAGCTGGGAATAAATTGTTTCATCATTTGTAAGTTGGCTCGTTCCAAATGGACGCCATGAGGATTATGTTCTGCGTCAGTATAGTGTCGTTTGGCGTATTTATCATAAAACAAGCGGGCATCGTTCAGATTATGCGGAATATAATCAAAGCTATCCGGGTCATTGTGTGGATGGATGCCCATCAAAAGAGCATAGACCCTCCAAACATAAAAATAATCTTCAGCTTCTTCCCGGGAAAAAGAACAACCGAGCATTTGCAAACCGTCGATCACCAAAAGAGAAAATCCCATCAAAGTTGCCAGCATATCTTCAAGGTTAACGGGTTCGCCGAATTTTTTACGGAAATCGGGCAAGTGTTTGCCGGTAATAATGCGGATACCGGCATGCAGCAAACGTAACTTTTGCGCGGAAATGATGGCTCTGCCATGCGGTTGGAATCCGCGGGAGGCGCCCACATTTAGCAGCATTTGCATAACTTTCAATAAACGGTGGTAAGGATGTAATTCCAGGTTTTTAGATAAACTCAATATGGTTGTAAAATTCAGGGCGGCATAGCCTTCGGGAAGACTTTTGGTCAATAGAATAAGGGACGCCGGAAAGGCGTTATCAATGAAAAAGTTTTCACCGTTTTCAATGCGTTTCAGATCGACATTTGCCGGTAATTTATTGGTTTGATTGTAATAGTCTGTAAATGCGGGATATCGCTCATGTACAGGTTTGACATCGTTTGTGTTCAAATAACCAAAAAGCTCGCCGGCATGTTTCACTTCACCGGAACGGATCATCTTTTGCAGGTATTCGTCGGCTAACCGGTCGCCCTGCTGCTTAAGGTGATCTAAAAATTCATCCGACCAACGTGTTTTTTTCATTGTTTCCTCAAACTAATTACTGGGCAGGATGGTATTGAATGGCCAGCATAGTTATGTCGTCAAATTGTTCAGCACCGGCTGTATGGGTATCGATGGTTTGCATGATTTGCTGAATCGTATCTTGTGGTGTAATCCGTTCTAATGATTTTAAGCATGTTTCTATGTTCTCTTCGCCAAATTCATTTTCTTTGGTATCCATAGCTTCGCTAACGCCGTCCGTATAAAACAAAATCAGATCGCCGTCATCTAACTGGATTTTGCTTGTTGGATAATCAAAATGCGGCAAGAAACTGACAGGAATGCCGCCGTTATTTTGCACGGAGCGGATGTCGCCGGATTGTTTTACTAAATAAAAGGCATTGTGTCCGCCATGGGAAAAACTCAGTTCACCGGTTTTTAAATCGATGACGCCGTAACAAAGGGTAACATACATGGAAGATGTACTTTCAATATGCAATGGTCTGTTTACTTTCTTTAACACATCGCCGGCAGACAATCCCAGCATACCTGTGGATTTCAGAAGGGTCTTGGTCATAGCCATGAATAATGCGGCGGGTACGCCTTTGCCCGATACGTCGCCGATACAGAATCCTAACCGGGAATCATCAATAAGAAAAAAATCATAAAGATCGCCGCCTACCTCTTTAGCCGGTTTCATTTCGGCATAAATGTCAAATTCTTTCCGATCCGGAAAAGGAGGGAACGAGCGCGGTAACATGTTTTGCTGAATATTGCGGGCAATATCCAGTTCCCTGTTAATGGCCACAAGCTGATTACGATTGCTGACCGCTTCTTTTAATTCACGGGCCTGACGGATGGTTTTATTAATGGTTATGGTTAGATCTTCAAAATCAATGGGTTTGGTAATAAAATCAAATGCGCCGCGGTTAAAAGCTGTTCGTATATTTTTCATGTCGCCGTATGCCGTAATAATAACCGATTTTAAGTGGGGATATCGCTCATTAATTTTTTCCAGAAGGGTGAGTCCATTCATCTTTGGCATATTGATATCGGTCAGAACAATATCCACATCTTTGTTTTTATCTAATAAATCAAGAGCCTCCATTCCATCCTGAGCAAAGGAGAAATGGTATTCATTATTTCGGATATGTTTGCGAAAGCGTTGTTCAATCAGGTAGGCAAAATCCGGTTCATCATCCACTACAAGAATTTTTCCTTGCATAATACTCCGGAGTTAACAAAATTAAATGATAAAATTAACTTTAGACGATAACCTTTATTATTATTAATATATTCCCCATTGATTTGTTATGGTGGTATTGGAGCTCATTATAGTTTTGCTGTATGATAATTTCTAGGTTTTGAAAAAATCATTGGATTCGGGAAAATAAAACTTCTGACTTACTAATCATTTATTCAAAATGATACCACAGGCGATGATCCTAAGTTCTTAGCTGCTTCTCATTATGATTATTCTCTGGCTGAGGATAGCCCGGCCATTGATGCTGGTGATCCCCAAACCATCGGTACGTATGAAGGGAATGCAGTAGATTTGGGGGCGTACGAGTTTGAATCGGCCACCTCCATAAATAAAACCATGAAAGAGACAAAGAATTATGCTTATGAACGTTACCCCAACTATCCCAATCCCTTTAATACCATAACACGGATTGTATATCGTTTAAACCTGAGTGGCCATACGGTACTTACTGTTTATGATATTCTTGGCAAGGCCATAGAAGTTCAGGTTAATGCCTATCAGACGTCGGGACGTTATTCACTAAGCTGGAATGCGGAAAGTTTGCCGAGCGGAATGTATTTTTTATGTTTAAAACCCCCCACGGGACAACAAACACGGCGAATGATGTTGCAAAAATAATATTTATCAGGATTGGTCTGTGCACAATTGTCGGGTTAAAAAAAGCCTTCCGGAATATAACCGGAAGGCTTAAAATCAAAGTACAGGTTTAAATCATTATTCGTTTATCGCCTTTGCCTTTGCATCCCAGTTTTCAGGATAAAGAACAACATGTACGTAACGATCATCTTTCAGATATTTTTGAGCGGCCTGTTGAATATCTTCCAGAGCCAAATTTTCAACCTTCTGCTGAAATAGAAGTATATTCTGCCGATCAATACCGTGGAAATCGTAAAACTCCAGTTTGTTCCGCCAGAAAGTATTCTGCTTTAAACTGGTTTCTCTTTCGCGTAGAGCAATTTCTTTGACTTTATTTAAATATTTATCAGTAGTACCGACCTGCCGTAAACTGTCTAGCTGAACAAAAACTTCTTCTGTCAATTCTTCTACCCGCTCCGGATTGCAGCCAAAGTAGATCGTAATACGATAACGTTCTTTGGGCCAATGAGAAAAACGGCCACGTACGTAAACGCCATAAGTGCCTCCAAGTGCTTCTCGAATACGTTCACGTAGCTTGATATCCAAAACTTCTACCATCATTTCAGCTTTAAACTTATTTGCAGGTGTCCACTCAAAAGGACCATTTAACAGAATGGCATTATAGCTTTTAGGGTCAATACCCTTATTTACTGTTTTTTCCACAATGGATTGCGGATATTCATACATATTGTCCGCCCACTTTTCCTGTCTACCGGTAACCGGTAATCCGCCAAGATAAGTTTGAACGAGGGGTTTAATCTTTTGCAAGTCAAAGTTCCCGACAAAGTAAAAGGTGAAGTCGCCGGCATCACTAAACCGGTCACGATAAATATCAAAGGATTCCTTTAGGTCCATTTGTTGCAGCATATCCACATTCATAGGTTTAAAACGAGGGTGATGGTTGGTGATTACAGCTGTAATTGAATCACTAAAGGCGGCTTCGGGGCTGGCGCTACGGTTCGCGTACATTGCCTGCATGCGGGTTTTAAATGCGGCAAACGCGCTGCTATCCATGCGAGGTGCCGTAAAATGCAGATAAATAAGTTTAAACATTGTTTCCAGATCTTGCGGCGAAGCCTGTCCTTTAATGCCTTCGGTGAGAATATCGATGTAAGGATTTACGCTGACCACTTTACCGGCCAGTTTCTTATCAAGCTGAACTTCACTAAAGGTTCCCACACCGCTGCGTTGGATGATGGCATCGGCAGTTTTAGCTGCAACGATTTGGTCATCGTCGACCAAAGAATAACCACCTGGACTGGTTGCGGAGAAAATAACCTGGTCATTCTTAAAATCCGTGGGTTTCAAAACAACCTTCACGCCATTAGCCAACGTCCATTCTGTTACATTTATACGATCATTTTTTTCGGTCTTGACAATTTCAGAGGCTTTGGGTACAGTTTCGAGTAAAGGTTCATTACTGACATCATCTACGTAGGCTACAATCTCTTTTTGCCGGACGTCTTGCATAACCTGCTGCAAGTCATTTTTGTTGGGGATTTCAACACCTTCTTTTTCCGGAGAATCCACCATAACCACTCTGTTTTGTTCCGTAATCCATTCGGTGGCCAATTGATTGACTTCATCCAGTTCTATAGTGGGGATAAATTCTTGATACAGTTTATATTCATATTCAATACCCGGTATCGGTTCTCCGGTTAAGAAATTTCGTCTGAATTCAGCAGCATATCGCCTGGATTCATTTTTATTACGTTCTTTGTAGGCCTTTTCCATTTGTCGCAATAAAGCATCTTTTTGCCGCTGCATTTCGGATTGCGTAAATCCAAATTGCTGAACGCGTTTGGCCTCCGTCAATAGGGCTTCAAGACCACGGGGAATTCCATTATCTTTTACAACGGCCGAAAGTACATAAACTTCGGAAGTGCGTACAAATTGCCCCTGTCCGGAATAGGCGAAAATAAAGGGCGGATTTTCCTGCTGTGATAGTTCTTTGAGGCGTTGGTTGAGTATGCTATTGAATAAGCGTTCTATGATATCCTGACGATACTCTCCAACGGTTGTGCTGGTGTCCGGTGACATTTTATAATAAACACTTACACTGGAACGTGTGGCTTCTTCATCGGAGGCAATAGCAAAATAGGTTTCTTCATGCAGGGGAACCGGATAATATGTACGTTTTTGTTTGTTTTGGGGATTTGTCAGGTGGCCGAAATGATCTTGAATTTTTTGTTTAATGGCTTCAAGATTGTCAAAGTCGCCGACAGCCACGACAGCCATCAAATCAGGACGATACCACTTTTTATAAAATTGTCGGGGTGTTTCCAGGGCGAATGTATCCAAAACGGATTTTTTACCAATAGGCAGCCGATCCGCATATCGCGAATTTTTGAATAAGATAGGGAACTGTTCATCGCGCATCCGTTGCTGAGCTCCCCTTCCCAAACGCCATTCTTCAATAACTACACCACGTTCTTTGTTAATTTCTTCATCATCGAAAGAAACCGCATTGGCCCAATCCTGCAAAACCAAAAAACCTTTCTCAAGAATTTCGGCACTGTCCGTGGGTACTTTTAACATATAAACGGTTTCATCAAAACTGGTGTAAGCGTTAATTTCCGGACCGAACCGCATTCCAATGGATTCCAGATAATCGATCAACTCCTGTTTCTGAAAATGTTTGGTACCATTAAAAGACATGTGTTCCACAAAATGAGCCAGACCCTGTTCATAAGGTTCTTCCAAAATAGAACCCGCGTCAACAACCAGCCGCAATTCGGCTCGATCTTCCGGCTTGCTGTTTTTCCGAATATAATAGGTAAGTCCGTTATCCAATTGTCCTTTAATAATTTTGGTGTCAACGGGCAGAGTTTGATCCAGCGAAAGTCGGCTTTCATCAGTGGCTTTCGGTTCCGCTGAAATGGTTTTGGAAGATTGATCGATTTGCCCGGCGCAGGCTATTAACCAAACACTGTTAAACAATACAAACATTCGGCTGAGATAATTCATATAAAGCTCCAACTTTTTAGTAGAGGATTAATTGGGTTTCCGAAAATGAAAACCAGAATTTAAGATAGATCGTTTGTTTAATCAAAAGTTTCAGTTTAATCCGGCGTGTATATGGATTTATTCTTCGTGGGTTTCCCGTGCTTTTGTAATTAATGAGAACATTATTGTGTTTCTTGATCCTTCTTGCGCTGGAACCACCAAAATGCAGGGATACCTATCAGCACGGTAATGACTGCAATAGAAGATTCTACCGGGCGTTCAAAATAAGCTAATATCAAAATCATTACACCGGTTAAAATATAAAGAATTTGTGAAATAGGAAAACCGGGCAACCGGATTGAACCGTAATTTGTATAACGCAATTTAAAAACGCCGAAGACACTTAACAGAGGAAAAAGGCCCAGTGAAAACCCCATGTATGTCAAAATCTGATCAAAAGTACCTGAAATGACCATGATAACCGAAATGAAGCCCTGAAGCAGTATGGCTTTGGTCGGGACTCCGAATCGGGGATGGACCTTGGATACAAACTTGAAAAAGTATCCGTCACGGGCCATTGAATAATAAACGCGGGGTCCCAGAATAATAAAAGCACTTAAGGAAGAAAATAGGGCGAAAGCAATTAACAAAGAAAAAATTGTTTCCATCGAGTGTCCGAATAAATAGCCCATTGCTAATCCACCGATGGAAATGACGCCTTTCATATCCGCCGGTGGAATCGCATATACAAATAACAGATTAAGAATAAAATAGACCACCATCACGACCGTTGCTCCGATGTATAGCGATGGTGGCAAATTTTTTTTAGGATTCCGTATTTCCGAGCCAATATAGGTTGAGGCATTCCAGCCGCTGTAGGCGAACATGATCCACATGAGCGATAGTCCGATCGTCTTCCAGCCGGCAAAATCCAGCCGTAAAGCAGGTCCTTCAGAAATATGATCGAAGTTGCCATTTCCCCATACAAATCCAACCACAATCAAAACCACAATCAGCCCAACTTTTAAAATGGTTAAATAATTTTGCACGATTGCGCCTAAATCGATTCCGCGCAGATGAATGAGGGTAAAAATAAGAATAACAGCCATAGCCATGAATTTTTTGGAAAACCCCGGATCATTTATTCCTAAATATTGTTGCAAAGTAAGAATCTGTGGAAAGGCCCGGCTAATGTACTCACTGAAACCGATGGCTGAAGCCGCTATCGGTGCTGAAAAACCAACGATAAATGAAATCCATCCGCTTAAAAAGCCAAACAAGGGATGATACAATTTCGATAAAAACACATATTCACCACCAGCCTGGGGCATTGCCGCACCTAATTCACCGTAGGAAAGTGAACCGCAGAGGGCTATGATGCCTCCTACCAGCCATAATACAAGCATCATGATAGGATTGTTGAGATCACTCATCAATAAACCGGAAGTTGTAAAGATACCGGCACCAATCATATTGGCAATCACGATGTTGGTAACGGGAAACAGCCCCAATTTGCGCTGCAATTTGTCCTTGAGATTACGGGAATTCATAAACTTAAGGTATTACTCTTTTACTGATCCTAACGGAATTCTGGCATTATCGTCACAATAAATTTTCAGGCTTGATCAATCATCTATCTCACATAACGTTTCACTGGCAAATTTGTTGCCAGCAATTTCCGTTTTTTTGCACAGAAGTTATTGATAAAACGTTTTCTCTATATATACATTTCAGAAATCATTGTCAAAAAAAAGTGTTCTAAGCAACCGATTGAATCCGGAAGTAGGTTGGACGATATGGATGGAAATTGAGTGTTTTTAATAATTTAGTTTTAGCAGTGTCTTACCTAAATTAAAAAAGCGTGTCAACGGGTCCGGCCCAATCAAACGCGGCCGGGTGACCCAAGTCAGCGGATATATGATTATCACCCGTGAGGCCCTTTTGATATAGGGTGAAGGTGACGGTCGCGGTCAATGTTTCGTGGACTTTTGCAGAAAAGGCATTATCATAAGGGGCCTGCAATTGATGACTTCTGGAACGTAAAATTTTAATTTCCAATCGGTGTGACCGATCCTCAATGGTAAGAGAAATCTGTTGTTCCTTGACGGATAAATTGGAAACAACAGCACCGGTATAAGTTGCAAACCGATATAATCGGTTGTTGAGCAAAAGTCCACCTAAAAAGCCTGTAAATGCTCCCGTGATCCAGGGAACATGCGCTACAGATATAAACAGAGATGTATCGGTATCTTGAAAGTGATTGCATTGCAGCCACAGGTAAGTTTTTGGAAAAGCCCTGCCCCAGTCTTTTTCAATATAACCGCGGCCATTATCCAAATGAATTTTGTAATGATCAAAATGAACATATCCCCGCAGGCGATGATGCATACTTAAAATGCCGTGATAACATTGCATAAAGGGTGCAAAGGCATAAGGCCCCATAACACCGGGTGAGTTTAATTTAACCGGCCAGGGAAATAACCGATCAAATTGCACATGTCCATTTATATGTATTTGGTTGTTTTTAAGATTTATACGCAAATCAGTTAGACTGAAATGATTGTCGGATACCTTTATCACAAAAGGATCCGTTTTTGCTTCAAACTGATTAAGATCAAAAGAAAAAAAATGCGGCCTGTTGGTATGCGTATCTAAAACCTGGATGAATGCATGATCATTTTTTTCCGGTTCGTTCATCGATATTCCGACGATGAAAGCCAGAATGTTTTTACCATCATCCGTTCCAATTTTGTAATACCACCCTTCAAAAAAGAATGGACGTTTGCGATAGCCGTGAAACAAGGCCGGTTGCCAGACATTTCCCAGTTTTTTAAACATATTCATGGCTTGACTTAATCGATTTTTCTCATTTCTATGGATTCGAAATAATAATCCATGCACGAAATAGTTTTGCTGCAATCAGAATACAGTATTAACATAAAATTTAGATGAAAATATCAAAATTACAATTTTTTATGCGGTCATGCAGGCAACATCATAAAAGTATAACCATTCAGCCTATGAGGGTTATCTTATCGACTATTATTCAATTTTAACCGATCCGTGATTCACCTAAGGATTAAAACCAATTTTTGTTTTGTTTATGCTTATCATTAATGTTTGAACAAAGGAATGATTAATGAGCACAAAAAATGAAGCCAATGTGTTACAGATGATTCGGGCACCATTTCTGTCCTCCATTATCTCACCATTACTGGCCGGTACGTTTCTTAGTGCCCACATTCAGGAAACGTTTTCCATTGAGGGTTTTTTACTTGTTTTGATAATGGGGCTGGGTCTGCACGCCGCCACGAATACGTATAATGATATCTACGACACCCTTCAGGGTACGGATCGTGTTAATCGTAATCGTAATGAATTTAGCGGGGGATCCGGTATATTAATCCAGTTTCCCCATCTCAAAAACCAAATGTTTAGAGTCGCTCGTTACAGCTTGTTAATTGCATTAGCCGCTACCATTTTTTTAATGTTTGTTATAAAACGTGAGCTGTGGCTGCATTTATGGCTGCTTTATCTGCTGTCGGCATTTTTCAGCAAATATTATACAGCAGTGCCCTTCAAACTTGCAGGACGGGGCTGGGGTGAAGTATCGGTTTGGTTTGCCTTTGGCCCTATGGCTATATTGATTGCGGCTGTGAGTCAAAATGTAGGACTCCATCCCCATATAATTATGCTTATGCCGGTAACAGGGATAAGCACACTGTCCATCCTCCTTATTGGTCAGTTAATCGACAAACCGGCCGATGAACAGACCGGTAAACATGGTGTGGCTGTCAGAGCCGGAGGCAGGTTTACGGCCTGGCTATACATTACAGTGCAATTATTTCTGATCATCAACATCGTTACAGCCGCCTACTTTATGCAATCCGGTGGTCGGTGGCTGCTCCTGTCCGTTTTACCTTATCTGATTATTTTGCCGGCAATTATTCCAGACCTTTTACAGCATCACTATAATCCCGGGCAGCTCAAGTCAATAGCCAAAAAAAATGTGCAGTTGCATTTATTATTTTCTTTGCTGCTTTCGGCCGGTTTGTTGATCCGTTTTCTTCGTTAAATGTTACATGGATTGCCAAAACCCATTGATTTATTTTCGGGGGATTGAGTGACAACTGTCCCAACGATGATATGATCAACAGGGCTTTACTTAAGTGTTGAATTCCATTAATTTGCTTGCATGTATACCTATCGCCGTCATTTGACCGAAACCTTTAAACTGGCGCTGCCGGTATCCATTGGTCAGTTAAGCCACATTATGATGGGTGTCGAAGACAGCCTGATGGTAGGTCGGGTTGGGGCCGATGCTCTGGCGGCATCGTCATTAGTCAATGGACTGGTATTTTTAGTTGTTGTTTTCGGCTTGGGTATGTCTTTGGCCATTACACCTCTGGTGGCTATAGCCCGGGGACGGGAAAATTATTACGAGTGCGGTATTATTCTCAGACAGGCATTACTGGTTAACATGGTGGTAGCAGTACTGCTTTTGTTAATTGTATATTTCTTTGCCGGAACCATCGGCTATTTAAATCAACCAAAATTGGTTACCATTAAAGCCATTTCTTATGCCCGCATCATCAGTTTTTCTATCATACCTTTCATCTTGTTTCAATCATATCGGCAATTTATTGAGGGGCTGTCATTTACTCGGCCGGCTATGTACATCACCATAGCTGCTAACATCGTCAATATATTGGGAAACTGGATATTTATTTATGGAAATTGCGGCGTGCCTGCTTATGGACTGGACGGTGCCGGTTATTCTACATTTATAAGCCGTTCCTTTATGGCTATAACTATTATGATTTATGTGTTATCGGCTGGGCGCTATAAACAGTTTGATCCAACGTTCCGTTTTCGGAATATCAATTGGAATATTATTAGAAAGGTGCTGAGTTTAGGCCTACCCTCTGGACTGCAGCACTTCTTTGAGGTGGGTGCTTTTTCCTTTTCAGCAGTTATGATTGGTTGGTTAGGCAGTAATGCTCTGGCCGCTCATCAGGTTGCACTTAGTCTGGCATCCATATCGTTTATGATAATACTGGGTGTATCTGCAGCCGGCACCATTCGGGTAGGTAATGCCTATGGCCGGCAAAATCAAAACGAAGTCCGTCAATCCGGATTTTTGGCTCTTGTTTTTGCCGCGGCTGTAATGGCAGTGTTTGCCATCATTTTCATCTTATTCAGGTATCAGTTACCGTCTCTTTTTATTGAAGATCAGCAGGTAATTTCTACGGCGGCAACCATTTTAATTGTGGCGGCATTTTTTCAGATATCGGATGGTAGCCAGGCTGTGGGTCTGGGTATTTTAAGAGGAATCACCGATGTTAAAATACCTATGATTATCACTTTTATTGCCTACTGGGTTGTGGCTTTGCCGGTTGGGTATATCCTTGGATTCAAAGCAGGACAAGGAGTCACGGGAGTATGGCTAGGACTTCTTGCGGGTTTAACCACTGCGGCTATTTTATTAAACATACGATTTCATTTTATGACCAAAAGTATTTAGGGAGTAAAAGACTAACTGTTCATTTAGACGCTCACATGCGGGAAAAAAGATCTGTAATTTAGGGGTAAATGGGTGAGTAAACAGAAATATATACATATTACCGATCATGATTTGGTGGCGGCATTGATTCAGTATCTGTTGCAGAATATGGAAAGTCGCTTGGAATTCAATCGGAGTAAAAACATTTTATCCTTACGGAATGATTCATTTGATAAAGTATTGGATGTTCGGTTGCCGCTCTACCTAAGGCCATTGGAAGATGATACGGTCCACACGATAATAGAGAGGCTAAAGAAACCGGATAGCCCCCACTATGTCTTGTTATTGATCCAGGCCGGTTATGCTGCTATGGCTGTTGCAACGCCCCGGACCATCTTAAAACACAAAACGATCGCGAAATATATGGTCCGAAAAAAGCAAGGTAAAGCACAGATTACCCATTTAAAGACCAAGGGAAAATCCCGCGCCGGTTCCAGAATTCGCCTGGCCAATACCGTTTTGTTCTTTGAGGAAATCAATGAACGTTTACACGAATGGCTGCAAGCTTATGAACTGAACCGCATTATTTATCACTGTACACCCCAACTATGGGGCATGCTGTATGACACTCGAATCAAGCCCCCTTTTGATAAAAAGGATACCCGTTTAATAAAGATTCCCGAATATGTGCATCGGCCAACATTTAAGGAATTAACGCGTATTAACCAACTTATTAAGAAAAGCGTTGTAAAAATTTATCGCGAATCGTATATTTCTGCTATTCACGATATAATGCGATCGGTAAAGCAGGATGATATTTTATGAGTAATAGTAAGAATGCGGGAGTAACCAGCAGTCAAATAAAATTTTGTGACCTACGATGCCCGCATGCTTCTTTTCCAAATGAGGATAGTGTAGATGGCTCCGGTACCTGTCGTACTTTTATCGCATTATGGTGTGAACAGCTGAATAAATATGTGACAAAAAATGCGCCGTGTGAAGTGCTGTTTGGAGCCCGGCGCCCAAAAACCGGTTTTTAAATTACGATTTAACCATTAATTGAATGACGAGGTAATTATGAACTCAACTAAACGTTCCATTTTAGATGTGCGGTCATTAATAGGCATATTTATTGTAATAGCAGGAGTTATTCTATTATTGGATAATTTCGGGTACGATCTAAATATTGATATTTGGGAATGGTGGCCGGTAATATTGATTATCATTGGTGTATCTCAATTAAGTGGTAATCCCAGAAGTGCGGGTGGATGGATATTAGTTGCTTTAGGTGCTGTATTATTATTTAATAATCTTGATTTATTGAATTTTCGTTTTCGTCATATCTGGCCGGTAATTTTGATTTTAATCGGGCTGGCCTTACTCAAGCACGGCTTTTTCAGTCAAAAGAAATTACCCGCTAGTGAAGATAGCATCAATCTGACTTTTGTGTTAGGTGGCGGACATCATAAATATACTTCCCAGACTCTGAGAGGTGGTAATGTAACGGCTATATTGGGTGGCGGAAAGGTAGACCTTCGCCAGGCTTCTTTGCACGAAAATCGGGCGACCCTGGACACCTTCACTATATGGGGCGGGATTGAAATAGTGGTGCCCAAAAACTGGCATGTGCAATTAAATGCCTCACCTATTTTAGGTGGTATCGATAATAATACCTCGTTTGTTGATGACCGACCGGATGAGCAAAAAAACGAACCGGTTAATACATTAGAGATTACAGGTATGGCAATTATGGGGGGTATCGAAATTAAGAACGAATAACGTTCAAGTTTAGGTTTTTTGCAGGATTAATACATGATAGCCGGCGGTTTGACCAAAACGTCCCGGGGGCAACGTCAGATAAAATTGATCCACAATTTTTAGGTGGGATAAACTTCTGGGATCCCGGATAAAATCCGATACAATTTCATCCATCCGAATATCTTTAAAACGGTCATTGAGTTTGTATTTAGGATTTTTTATCACTAAAACAATTCGGCCGGCGGGATTAACAATACGCTGTAGCTCCTCTAAAAACAAATAATAACATTGCCATAAATGAAATAATTGTACAGCATCATTTCTTCGATTGTTGATGCAGAACTGATCAATTATGATTTGACCATAATGTCCCAATGTTGCATAAAATCCCCTGCGTTGACGAATGGCATCCTCTATGAGAGCCGTCGTTTTATCATCGGTTAATTTTGAACCAAAAAATGGTGCAGAAGGGTTCAAGATATCTTCATGCCAGTTTAATAACTCAAATAAACCGTGCAAATCAGTCGGTTCGGTTTTATTGATACGGGCCGGCATCCGGGCTAATACAAAACCGATCGAGTCACTGATTACGGCGTTCATATCTGTTACATCGTTTTTATAAGTTTGATGGAATTTTTTAGTCTTCAGCTTGTCTTTAGGCAGAACCGTATTAATCAGATAATAATCCAGATAATTTTGTCGCAATATAGAATGATATGCTTCGAGATAGGATCCCGCTATGGATTTATTAAAATGCCGCAAAATGAATATGGTAAGAGCCAATGATAAAAAATGGTTTATAGATGCGGAAGGCGAAATATGCTGGGCTTCGATCAGAAATCGTACGGAAGCCACAAATGATTGAAGAGATGACGGCACAGACTGCAGATTGGCATTGTTTAAGCGTTTTTTTTCTTCTGACCAAAAGAGTTCAAATTCTTTCTTTATATCGTTAAGAAATAAGTCCGGCTGTACAATCGCCTCCATTGGATTCAGATGTTTTAGATGAGTAATAATCCGCGATATAGCGTTGTTCAAAAGATTGGCAGACATATATGGCAATTCCTGATATGCTTGCATCCTCTGCAAACGCAAAGGATCGATACCCAAGGCAATATATGGATTATCAAGCATTAACGTTTGTAACAGGTAACCATTTTTAGGTATAAAGGGAAATAATATTTTTTCTTCATCAGAAGTATTTCTTTGCATGAGCAGAACCTGATTGAGTACATTATCATAATGGCTTTTATGATCATACCGGTCGGAAAAGTAAGAATAGCCTTCAGCGGTATTATCCAGGTCCGATTGTGTTAACCGCTTTGGATAATCTGCGGACTTTAGTATGGTTGTCAGTTTTTTAACGCGCTCATCGATTTCCACTTCATTTTGAGTGTTCTGCCTGATAGGACGGATTAATCGCCAAAGTATATTAAAGCTCCATAAATGAATATACTGCCAGTTGTAAATGGTGCTTGTGTAACCATATTTAAAATAGGATTCAGGTATGAATTCGGTGTTGGAGTCGCCGACGCGCATCCAAACAAAAATTTCGGATATTGTTCCTGTTTGATTGAGCATGGTATTTAAGAGAGGAAGAGCTTCACCCTGCCATAAAAAACCGTGGGGTTGTATTTGAGACAAATTAAATGCCAGTTGTGTTTGTACAATGGTGTCTTTAAGAATAATTTGTTTTAAACTTTCGAAATTTAATAATTGAAAAATGGTGGGTATTGCCAAGCAATCCGGCAGTATTGCGTCCATTTCCAGTTTGACGAGAGATTTGGTGGCTTTAATATTATCGAGCTGGGCATTGGTTTTGAAGAAGACGTATTTTTTACTCATTTTAATGGTCAGCTGGCGGCTTAAGAAGAGATCGACTTATAATCCGGATAATCTGCTTCCCGAGAACGCCTCCTTTTGTGATAATGGCTATGATTGGAATGTTTTGTCGTTGCATAGGTATAATACTCGGAGTATACGGATAAAATTGCATCAAACATTTTATCCCACATGAAATTCAGATAATGGTATTATCTGGAATGACCGCACCTTTAGGAATAACTATGATGCCATCGCGGATTGAATAATGTTCACCCTCCGCTTCCTGTTTATTATCCTTATTGATTAATTGCACATTATTGCCAATGTGAGCATTTAAATCGATAATACTGTCCCTTATAATGCAGTTGTTACCAATGCCCAGGCTGGCGTCGGTTTGCTCCCTTCTGGTACTTCGCTCTTCGATGGTTTCATAATAGGTATTACCCATTATAATCGATCGTTGAACGAATGTGCCGGCGTTTATATATGAACGGATGCCAACCACGGAATCCTCAATAATGGAGCCCAGTAAAATACCACCCTCCGCTATCAACGATTGGTTGATCTGGCAATTATATATTTTTGTAGCCGGCAAATAACGAGGATTGGAATAAAACGGCTGATACTCATCATAAAAATTGAATCGGGGTACCGGCTGGGTTAATTCCATATGCGCATTAAAAAATGAACGCATGGTCCCGATATCTTCCCAGTAGCCGTCAAACAAATACGCATAGACCTTTTTTTGATTTAAACTATCCGGAATAATTTGTTTCCCAAAATCTTCCTTATCACTGCTCTCCAGAAGTTCGATCAGGGCATCTTTCCTGAAGATATAAATACCCATGGAAGCCACATGCGTTCGTTCTTTTTGCTCAATCTTGAAGTGTTCGAACAATTCATTGGGAATCTGATACTGGTTAAGTATGTTTTGATCTTGCGGTTTCTCGTGAAAGTCGGTGATTTTTGATTCACCGTTCATTTTTAATATTCCGAATTGCGAAGCTTCATGGGCATGAATGGGTTTAACGGCGATGGTAACATCAGAATCCATATCCAGATGATGCTGAAAAAACTGGAGATAATTCATCCGATATAAATGATCGCCGGATAGAACAATGATATGATCGTCTGCGTGACCGAAATATTGCAGATTTTTACGCACGGCATCCGCAGTTCCCTGATACCAGTCTTGAGTTTCACTGGTTTGTTGAGCTGCAAGAATACGTACAAATCCGGAACTAAAGGCATCGAAACGATAAGTGTTATGAATATGGCGATGAAGGGATTCGGTATTAAACTGCGTAAGAATAAAAATTTTCCGCACATTGGCATGCAGGCAATTGCTAATGGGTATATCAATTAAACGAAACTTCCCTGCAATTGGTACCGCTGGTTTGGCTCTTAAACGTGTCAAAGGATATAGACGTGTGCCGCGCCCACCCCCAAGAATAATTGCGGTTAAACCGTTCATTCTATCCCCTTAAATTAAAGGCATTTTACAGTATTCCACTCAATATATTTTTAACACCGGTCTATTCATTGACAAATTGTTCTATGGCGTCCAGGTTATAATCTATCCAAAACCGGCCGTCTTTTTCAATTAAAGGGCGGGTAATCATACCCTGTTCTTTAAACAGCCATTGAAAGAGTTGTTCCTCGTTTAATTTTTGATCTTTTAGCCCCAATTTACGAAACGTAGCCCCTTTTTTATTAACGGCCTTGTTCAGGCCTACCTGTTGCACGATCTTTCGCAAATGGTCTTCGTCGATGGGAGTCTTTTTTACATTGATAAAATTGTATTCAATCCCGTTATTATCTAATAAGGCCTTTGTGTCGCGTATTTTTTTACAGGTAGGAACGCCGTAGAGCTTAATCATTCAA
>WJIP01000092.1 GCA_014730185.1 Caldithrix sp.
CCCATGTATCGTACCTTCCGGTTTTCCAGTTGGCCAGAAAATTCAGGCGCCATTCAGCCAAAGGATGAGTGTCGGCAATTTTAGGTCCAAAATTATCGGGTGAAAAAAAGTCGATATTGGCCCGGGCATAAGGTCGCGGTTTGGGCTTGGCCTGATAATAATAAGTGGTCGTTTGTTCGTATTGCCGTTGCAGGGCCGGATTTTCATAGAAAATTCCATATCCGAAATATCCGTATGTTGAAACCATGTAGGTATAATTGAGGAAACCACGCACCCATTGTCCACGATTTTTATTTAACGTAATTTCGAATCCCCGGATATCTTCATAGTTGTTAGGCTCGG
The DNA here is from genome assembly GCA_014730185.1 of Caldithrix sp. Lineage (GTDB taxonomy): Bacteria > Calditrichota > Calditrichia > Calditrichales > Calditrichaceae > WJIP01. Next base: position 343 of record WJIP01000092.1, read on the forward strand.
CTCGGCTGTAACTGATCGATCCATCGTTATTTTCATACGTTACCAGTCGGGGTTGGAGCGATATATCTTTGTAATACCCGGCGGCCCGAATCAAAAACTGGTCCAGTACACTCTGCTCATATCCCAGCTCATAGGCTACGGTTTTTTGCAGTTCGGCATTGGGATTACCTACCCTTAAGATCTGATCGGTAAAACCGGATTGCCGCAGCATATACAAATCATCCGGTTGCGGTAACTGCCGGAAATGGCCGTAGTTAAAATACAGCTTGCTGGTCTCCGTCACGGGGAAGGCGATGGCTAAACGGGGACTGAACGTAAAAATATGTTCGGTCGGTTCTTTGTTCAAAAGCGTATCAATGCCTTCCACATAGGTACCGGAAAAGGCCTGGGGATACTGTGAATAGTCATACCATTCACCGCCGGCATGGGAGTAATCCATGCGCAATCCTAATTGGGCAATCATGCCCTGAAATTCCAGTTTATCCTGAATATAAAGGGCCCCTCGACGCGGCCATTTATCCCATTTTGTGGTATAGTTACCGGTGGGCAAAAATTGATCGTAGCGACCGTAGGTAATATTACTGTGCGTCAAAACAAATTCACCGCCAAGTTGCACATTATTGCGGCGATCCACTTGCTTGGTAATATCGAATTTCAGCGAATACGACTGCACTTCGCTGCTATCACGGGCATTACTCATACCGGCCCCGGTGCGCATGCCGTTGATGGCTGAAGTGGAAAGAGACTGAAAACCAAAGGGAGCTTCATCCACGTAATAGTTATTACCAAATTTGTAAACGTCAGCGGTATCTCTGCGGGCACCCGGATGTTTTTCGTAGTCACTGGTGAATGTGCTGAAACTGACTTCAAAAAAAGTTTTTTCATCCAAGGCGTGGGTGTATTTGACGCCTAAATTAGTGTAATCGGTGCGGGCTGGTCCCCAATAGTCGGTGGAAAACATACGTCCTTCAATATATTTAGGACCATTACTGAGGGCGCTGGCAATCTGCCATGAAGAAGTAAACATGCCCGGTGTACCGTTGTTCCAGCGATCCACGCCGGTTTCCGCGCCGAGCAAACCGCTGATCATTAATTTTTTACCCTGCCCGAGATCGGAAGTCAGTTTTAACTGCCAGGTGTAATCCCGGTAAGCATCGCGATGCAGAGGGACTAGGTACATAGACTGACTGTTGCGGTAGGAAGCAAAGAATCGTAAGTTGCCCAACTGATCGCTTACGTAAGGAACGGGTCCGCCGAAACTCATATCAGCCGTGAAGTCCGGACCGGCAATATCCAATTGTTTGCGATGTTGAAACAAATACAAGCGCTGAGCTGCTGCCGGCGACAAGTCATCATTGGGATCGTCGTTTTGCAAGAGTTCTTCCGAAATTTTATTCCAACCTTTAAAATACGGATACTGTGCCCGGGTATACTTATCCCATGCCCCGTTATCCGTTCCCGTCCAGGCGACTTCGTCGTCCACATAAGGCCGTACCCAGTAGGAACCCGGTGCATTGGGTGAGGGGCCGAAATGTTTGTCACCCAAGGGGCTGTAACGCCCCAGAAAAGAAAACGTGTATTTATCCCGCTTACCCTCTTTGGTTACCACATTAACAATACCGGAACGGATATTCCCGAATTCCGCACTGAAACCGCCGGCCTGTACCTGCAGCTCCTCCACGGATGTCAAACTGATACCCGTATAAGGGGAGTTATTACGCTCGTCTCTTAGGGTGATACCATTAACGACGAAGGCCACTTCACTTGAACCACCGCCGCGAATACTCAACCCCTCAATACCGGCCTGCAATCCGACAACATTAGCAACTTCCGCTACCGGAATACTTTCGATTTCCTCGGTGGAAATATTGGCCCGGCTGGCCGCCACATCTTTTTCCACTACCGGTCGCTCGGCGACTACCGTTATGGTTTCACCGGCTTCCAGGGCCTGCTCACCCAGGTTATAATTCAAAGTAGTGGTCTGGTCGATTCTTACCCGTACCTGTGTTTTGGTGATTTCTGTGTAACCGACCATGGAGGCCGTTACTTCATATTCTCCCGGGGGTACGTTTAAAATCACATAATATCCCTCCAGGTCGGTTGCGGCACCCAAAGTAGTACCGTTAACCAGCACATTGACCCCCGGTAATGGATCACCGGTGCTGGCATCGGTTACAACACCGGCAATTTTTCCTGTGGTACCGGCCATTACACTACCTATGAGGGCTAGAACCAGCATTACGCTGACAATTTTTATGACCCGCATATATCACAGCTCCTTACGTGAACGTTACTTTATTTTTAACAGAATTGGAGTTTGTCCACAATGTAAACAAACCAAACTTAAAAACAAAATTTTTACTAAACAAGTTATCGCACATCAAATAATACTCAATTCTATGCAAAGGCGCAACAGAAAAATTATAAAATCGACGTGACATTTAATGCATTAGGAATATTGGACTAACTCTAAAATGCATCCCTTAATTGTTTATTGTATAAATATCAACTTTAAATAATTAAATTATAATATCACTTGATTTTTTTTTCAAAATATCTGAGATTCCTTATAGTGTTATAGTGTGTCTAAAATAGTAAAAATTTTTATTAAGTTTGTAAGGTTAGTGAACATTCGTCAATTAAACAAAAACCGGAAGGAGGTTGTCTATCGGTTTTAATTAATGGTTCCTGATGATATTTGAAAAAAATTAAAAACCCTTCATTTTATACGCGACGGAGGTTTTACATGAACAAAAAATTTTTACCCCTAATTCTCTTCCTTGTGTTTACCTGTTCATCGCTTTATGCCGGAGTCACCGGTAAGATTGCCGGTGTGGTTACGGACAAGACCACCGGTGAACCCCTGCCCGGTGTAAACATCATTATTGATGGGACCACCATGGGCGCATCCACCGATGAATCCGGGTATTATGTGATTTTAAACGTGCCGCCGGGGACTTACACCCTGAAGGCCATGTACGTCGGTTACACCAATGTTATTGTGGAAGAAGTCAAAGTTTCGGTTGATCTGACCACCAGGATGAATTTTGAGATGGGACAAACCACATTGGAA
>WJIP01000093.1 GCA_014730185.1 Caldithrix sp.
AGCAGAAAATTCGGATCAATGATAAATCGATCCGGCTTTTCATCGACATGAATCTTTATCTTATTTTGAATTGAACTGATGATGTGTTTTTGTAAATAGACCGCTGAATCGCCTTTAAACAACCCAATTTCAACATAATCCGCCAACGGGAGTGAACCTTCTTTCTCATATTGTCCTGATGTTTTTAGCGCAACAGATTTAAGGGTATCATTTCTAATAACTGTTTTGGCGTTGTCTTCCCGATACTTACGAATCAAAAAATCCAACTCAACGACAAATCCACCTGCTCGTACCAGTTCAACTTTCCCGGTTAATGCCTTGTTGTCGTAAAATGTCACCGTTTCGAATAAATCATGAATAAGATATTTTAGTGAGTCCGGAATGTATTGGCGCAGTACGTCGACCATTTCAAACGAAGTTGTGTATGGCGCATCTTGCAATTTCTTGCTTTGGTAATAATCACGAATCGCTTGATTAAATAGTTTGTTACCTAAATATTTATTTATGGCATTTAAAACGAGGGCACCCTTCTGATAAGAAATATATGTCTTTTTCAGGCCTTCATTAAGTATCAGAGGCCATTCCGCAGATGTGTCGTTTTTTCCGCCTTTTATATAGATATCAAGTGTTTTATTCAGAAGTTTGCGGCTTTGTTGCTTACTGTGATTTTCCTCAAATACCTTAAGCGAAAGGTACTCGGCCATACTCTCAGTAATCAACCGAGCGCCCATTACGTCGGCTGGGATAACCTGATGTCCCCACCATTGATGAGCCAATTCATGTGCTGCTCCTAAAAAGGGAAGATTCAATGCAGTTTCTTTTTGAACATCAAGTATAAAACTAATTTCAGACCACATAATCGCACCGGCAAAAGATTGTGCATAATTTCCAATTGTTCTTGAATATTCAACAACCTTCAAACTCATATGGGGGTACTTGCCAATATTGTTTTCATGGTATGTTAGCATTGCTTTCAGACCATTAAACATTGATGACAGATTGTAGGCGTGGTCTTTGTGATGATAAATAATCAGTTCAACATTGTTCCATGTATCTTTCGCAATTTCGTAGCGTCCGGAGCAAATCGAAAAGTCACGGGTTGCCCTTGGTCCGGAATTGTAGCGATAAAAATTTCTGCCATTTTTTGTCCATTTTTCCTGCAACATTCCGGATGCAATTGCCGTTTGATCCGCCGAAGTGCTGATCACAAGCTCCAATTCAACAAAGTCAGCGTCGATAGCCCGGTAGTGATTAAATAATGCCAGACTATCTGTAGGAAATGTATTCGATTGATCGACATAATAACCAATTTCGGGATGAATTGATGAAGTCAAAAAGGTACCATTTTCGATGATCGGGGAATTTTTCTTTAAAAGCGTATTGGGAATATTTTCAACCTGAAAACTCAAATTTAAACTATCGCCGGGCAGGAGTGGACTGTTCAATTGAACAATATCAAAATTGATGACCTTATCAGAAATGGCAATTTTGTGATTTCTGCTTAACTGCCAGCTTGTGATCATATTGTCAGCACTGCGAATTAAGAGGGTATCTATTGGATTTTGTGTTTTGTTTACAAGAGTGTAATTTCCTGATGAAGCAAAACTCCTTGATTCAGGATAAAGATCAATTTGAGCCCTTACATTGGTTATCCGGGGTTGGGGATATCGATTGTATTTTTTGTATTTCTTATCGACCTGATTGTTAATATTTGCTGAGGTTTTTCTAAAGCCTGAGAAATTGGTTTTATTTTCTTCATTAAATATCCAGAAGCCCAATACTAAAAAGAAAAAAATAAAGATGGCGACACTCCATCTCAAAGAGCCATTTAATCTCAACCTTGCAGCCGAGAGCCGATCTTTTAGACTTTCATGTACGCCTCTAATCCAAAACACCAGCGAACCACCGATAAGTATAAAACTGAACACCAGCCAGTAAAATTTATAAATGAGATATGGTATTAAAGCATGGCCGTATCCACTCAAATCTGAATAGTACAAGAAAAATCCCGGTTGCGGGTCCTGATTAAATTGATACAATGGTGAATACAGGCCTATCGCACTTAGTTGTGGAAGCCCAAAATAAAAGATGAGCAGAATAAAAAACCCCAGGTAGGTATTATTGACTAGAATATGAATAAATACGGCAGCAATTGCCCAGATGACAAATTTCAAAAGATGAATACCTAAAAGCGAAGACAGATAGAGTCCCACTTCAAAATGATAATAATCGTTAAAAATCTGAACCAGAATCCCCGCGGCCATTGTTCCCGTAAGTAGTAAAATTTGAATTTTCACTAGAGCAGTGATTCGGGAAAATACGAAAACCCAATCGGGTACTGGTGTCACATCTAAAAGAGCGTCCATTCTGCTTGTTTTGGAACGATGCACCAGAAATCCGGCAAATAAAAAGGTAATAATCTCGATTAGCAATGAAATAAAAAATACGGGAAATGCAAGCATAACCCATGTCACCGGCAGTATTCGTGTCTCATATTGTGGATTCATCTGTGCTAATAACAGCGTAACGAGAATGATCCCTACCAGAGTGAGACTGACAAAATAACCACGGGAGATCAAATATTTAAAATCAGTAACTGATATCGTCCACGCTGATTTGATATGATTGAGCCATGAATGATTAAATCTTATATTTCGAAATTGAACCTGAGAGACAGCTCTAAAATTACTCTTTGCAAGCCTTTTGCCGGTCAGCTTTTTGATTCTGAACGAGAATGGCTGAAGACTAAATGAAAACCTCCTGTAGGTTAAGGCAAATAATAGTGAAGCGAATCCCACCCAAACTACGCGGTTAATTATAATTAATCGCGCTAAGGGTAACATTTTATAATTTTGTTCGGTGATTGTCCATTGATTAGTGTAATAGGTTGTAGCAAATTCAGCTAAAGGACCAAGCATGGCGGCTAACCCAATGCTATCGAATCCAGCACTCAGCTTGCCGAAAATTTCACGTACAATCATAATAATAATGACCGAAATAAATCCGGCATAAATATTCCTGCTAATAATCACAATTGAAAAAACCACTGCACCGACAATATAAAGATTCGGGATCAAGTATATAATATAAACCTGGATATAAGTTATCCAATCGAATGGCTGAATAAGCTCAGAGTTTACACCTGGCAGTTGTGTACCAATCACAAAGCCCGAGCCTAACATCAAAGAAATCAAGACGACAATAGAGAAGGAACCAAGAAATTTCCCAAAAAGATAATGTGCCTTATGAAAAGGATAGCTGTATAACAGAGTATGCATATTGCTTTTGTAATCTCGATATATGGAGTGGCCAATGATTGTCGGAGCGAGAAATAATAAAAGTTTTCCATAAAGTTTAAATAATGAATAGAGATTCCAAGGAGAGTTTGCCACAGAAGAGGATTCAACGGAGCCTTCACCAAAGATTCCGGCAAAACCGGCCATTGTCATCGTTGAGAGGATAAGGAAGAAAAAAAGATAAATGTATAGCGTTGGATTTTTTAACCAGTATTTGATTTCGTGACTAAAGATGGCATAAAACATAGCACATCATACCCGGATCTTTGATTCATCAGTTTTTAAGGCCAGGAAATAGGCATCTTCCAAAGTGGCATTTTCCGGAACAAATTCTTTACCAGGTTTTTGTTCTGCAAATACGCGAACTTTTTTGGAATTATCCGGATTGAAGCTCGATGAGAGCACCTGATATTTTTGTTCTGTTTCAACTAATGTTGATGCATTAATAGTTTTTGACCAAATTCGACCATCCAACTCACTTACTGCATTTTTTGGTGTGGTTTGTCTTAATATTCTGCCCCCGTTTATGATAGCCAATTCGTTGCACAAATCTTTTACATCATCGATTATGTGGGTTGAAAAAATAATAATATTATTGGAGGCGATTTCACGCAGAACATTTAGAAAACGATTTCTCTCAGCTGGATCGAGTCCGGCGGTAGGTTCGTCAACAATAATCAGCTGGGGATCATTTAACAGCAATTGAGCAATTCCAAAGCGCTGTTTCATACCACCGGAATAGGCTTCAACATTTTTTTTACGCACATCAATAAGATTGGTTACTTCCAACAGATCGTTTACCAGTTGCTTCCTTTCTTTTACGGATGCAATCCCTTTAAGCGTGGCAAAATATTCCAGTAGATCTTCTGCCGAAATTCCAGGATACACACCAAATTCTTGCGGCAGATAACCCAACACTTTTCGCAGTGACATAGAATCGTTGAGTACATCAATATCGCCGAAAAAGACGCTACCTGAATCCGGTTTCTGTAATGTGGCAATAGTGCGCATCAGGCTGGACTTACCGGCACCGTTTGGTCCCAAAAGTCCAAACATACCCGATTTGATTTCAAGGGATAAATTGTCTAATGCCTGAACACCGTTTTTATAGCATTTTGAGATGTTCGATATTTTAAGTGTCGCCGTTCTTATCATTTGGATATTAACATTTTATTCTAAATCTTAATTTCCCTGCAGGTAATTTTTATTTTCAACACATTACATTCTATTCTACCGAGGAATTCGATAATTATGGCGTTATTAAACATTTAAGCAATCCTGTCCATGGTAATAAGCATACCCCAGTACTCCAGTTTATCCGCCAACGCCGGGTAAGGTGGTCGATTACCGTTTCACCATCCGTCCATCCTTTCCATACTCCGCTATAGACATTCTGCAGACAAGTCCCTGCGGGCCTACGGAATTATAATTCATGTTTAAAAAACGACATTCCGGTTGGCAGGTCGATATTACTGTGCGGATTATGATGCACTATTTTTCTATCAATCCAGTGAGGTTCTAAATATTCTTCTATCCCATACCTTGAATATTCCGGAAACGTGCCGGACCTGAGATTTAAAGCAAAATCAATTTATGGATTTTGAATATTACTTTTATTTGTTCCCTTCGATAAAAACCGTTAAAACGACTCCGGCAAATTTTTCTTCCTTATTTAGATTCATAAACATGTCCAGGCCCATGCCAACTTCTTTAATCGGAGTGAATGTGGCTTGAGTATTAAGTAATAAACCTATCGAAGTAAATTTTGAGTTTTTATCTAATCGGTCATTATAATTTTTCCCAAATACAAATGAGAGTCCAGGAGAAAAGGCTAATCTGCCAAACCGGCTTACTTTTGAGGATCCTATACCCAAAGAGATTGCGTTAATATGATTTGGGTCGCTTCCAAAAGATATATTTTCAACCCTGTGAAAAGCTCCTTGAAAAAATAGTTCCCGGCCATAGTTTAAATTTACACTGTATGAAAAATCCCAGTTTACTGCTGTCCCCAGGCCAAAGGCCATCCAACCCTTGTCATCATCCGGATTTGCTTGACCCTTGTTTTGGGCATTAAGCGATACAGGTATCAGAAATAATACTATGAGTATGTATGCTCTAAAAATCTTCATGTCCGTTTACCATGGACAGATCTGATTTATTCCAATGGACAGCGCTTAGCTGGCCGTAGGAATTATTTTTTGGTAAATACATCGTCCTAAGAACGCGTCAGTTACCGCGCATTTTTAGGCACCAATATGATTAAGTAGTTGGTTCCCTTCAAGTATTTTATCTCTTTTATCCATGAATTTGAAATTCAAAGTAGGTGTGCATATTTGCTTATAAGTTTGCATGATTATTTTTGTATCGAGCGCTGCAATCAGTTCTACAGTGCCCTCGGCTATATTGTCTACCTTATCAATTTCACCAGGTACAGCTATGTCTTTTGAAATTGGAAAATATACTTGGGTGTTCTTTAAACCCAAGTCAGGGTTATTCCTGTGAATGGAACTGATAGCTTTATATTTTCCTTAATGGTTTTGACCAACCAGAGTAGCAACCCTGTTTTAATCAACTCATTTTTACGTAATTCATTGTTAAATGGATAATAGTTAAGTGTATCATTTAATGCTAAAAAGTCTTTTTCCAGATACGCCTTAATCTCGATATTAAATGAACCACATCTTTCAAATCTTGTGATGAGCTCGCGGATTCTTTTTATTCTATCAGGCAATTCACGTAGTTTTTTCTCAATATCATTTATTTTAATGATTTCCGAGTTTGAGGTGATATCTGAATATTTGACCACCTATCCACAATCTCTGATTTTTTAAATCAATTTTAGCAGTACGGTTTTCTCACAATTTTGCACAACAACGACTGCAATATGAGGCGTTTGGCGCATTTCAGCACTTTCACATCAAATTGCAAATATGTTTGTTTAAAATTCATCCGTTAAATATAGCACTTTCTGTCAACTGACTTATATTGTTCTGTTGTAGGTAGTTTTCTTGAATTTGTATATTATAAATCCCATGACATAGCAACTTTTCCTCTGGTTCTCATTGATTCGATGTATCCAATGGCTTCGGGGATTTTGGAATAAGGATATGTCTTTTCGATATGTGGCTTTACCTTGCCTTCTTTAATAAGCTTTGCCAGCGTACTTAAATCTTGGTTATTGGCTGTTGCAGTGAATTGAATAAGCGAGAACTTGCTGAATCCATTTTTTAATAATACGGACATCATATGCCCCATAGTAGTAAATCCAACGATAACACCCCGTTTGCCCATCCGTTTATGATCAGCAAAATTTAGGTTGCCATTTGTATCCAAAACCAAATCAAATTTTCCATTGTAATGGTGAATGTTCTCTTTATCATAAGCAATGGCCTTGTCAGCGCCAATGGATTTTACAAAATCTATATTTCTACTGGAACAGATAGCTGTAACATGAGCCCCAAGCGTTTTTGCAATCTGTACAGCAAAATGCCCCACGCCTCCCGAAGAACCATTAATCAGGACGGATTCTCCTTCTTTTAGTTTTCCATGCGTTTTTAATGCCTGTAATGCTGTTAATCCTGCAATTGGTACACAGGCCATTTCATTATATGTTGTCTCTTCTGGCATGAGTCCGCAAAAACTTTCAGGAGCACAAGTATACTCTGCAAAAGCGCCTGCTTTTGACATTTCCCCAAATACACGATCGCCAACGTTAAACTTTGTAACACCTGGTCCTACTTCTTCAACAATGCCCGCAAAGTCAGCACCGAGTATTTTAATTTTCGGTTTAAATAAACCGAAAGAAAGTCTGACCAAAAAAGGCTTTCCTCTTAAGATATGCCAGTCAGCTGGGTTTGCAGAATTTGCTTTGACTTTAATCAGCAAATGGTTTTCTTTCACAGAAGGTTTTTTTACCTCTTCCAATCTGAGTACTTCAGGACCATCGTATTTATGTTTCGTAATTGCCTTCATTATTTGCTATGCGTTATTTCAATGTTTATTTGGTTTTTGTAATTACAACGGAAAAGTATAAGCGTAGTGCGGGATTTCGGAGCAATTCCACCAACTGCAAAGTTTTATAGAAGCAAGGAAGCTCCTTTTTACCCGTTCAGCCCGCATTACGCTTATATAATGTTGTGCGGTCGTTATTTTCACTTGGACCCTTTATTTATGTTTTATTACTTTTAAAACTTCAGAAGGAAAAGTGTTTTGACTTACTTCTATATCCTGTTCAATGCTGAAGCCTGCTTTAATCAAATTTGTTTTAAAGGAAACAGGTCGACATCCTGTTAAAAGGCCAGGGAAATGTTTTGCTACCCATAACCAGATTTTGTTTACTCTTTTTTCCCCAAATGAAAATGTTGATATAGCCAAAACACCTTGGGGTTTTAAAACTCTATGAAATTCTTGTGCAATCTTATCGAAAGTTTCTTCCGGCATTAAATCCACCATAAAATTATTAATAAGAATATCAAATGTTTTATCATTAAAATCAAGGTTTAAAGCATCCCCTTCTCTTAATTCAAAATTACCGCTCTCTTTTTTTACTCTTTTTCTTGCTTTGCTTAGCATATCTGGAGATAAATCTATTCCAATATTTTCCCCATTAGGATTTCTATGCACAATTAGCTCAAACACAACACCAGTCCCACAGGCTACTTCCAGGACGCTTTTTCTATCCTCGATTTCGGCCAGATCAATCACCTTTTTCGCAGCTTTACTTTCAGTAAGCCAACTCCAGAAATTATAAAACCAAACTACCTTTTTGTAGCTTTTCTTTGTTTTGGTTTTGTCTAATTTTCGCTTAAGTACTTTCATTTTCTTACGTTTATGGCGCAACGGTTACGTGTATGGTGTCGTTTGGCGATTCGAAGCACAAACCTGCCATACAGTTACAAAGTTTATTAGATGCAACACACTTGAATTCTGCACTATCCGCCAAATGCACTATACACGATGTTGTGTGTTCGTGCTTATTTTTTCCTACGACTCAATTCACTATACTTTTCTTTAAGAAATCTATCCTTTTTAGTGAAACTTGCTCGTTTGTAGTCTTTTATATTAAATTCAATTAGGTTTCTTTCTTCGATAATTTCAACCATATCTCTATTTAACGTTAATATATATTGAAATTCTTCTGGATGATTTTCTGATTGCCTATGTAAAAAATTTAGGCTTTTTTCTAGTGAATCTTTATCAACATTGAATAAATTGTCAT
>WJIP01000094.1 GCA_014730185.1 Caldithrix sp.
ACTACCGTGTAGGTAAAAGAGTCGGCACCGAAGAAGTCCGCATCCGGTTGGTACATGACGGTATTGTCCGGTTGTATATCAGCCGTGCCGTTGGCCGGATTGGTGACGCTCTGCACAGTCAGGTCATCATTATCCACATCGTTGTCATTGGCCTTAACATCAATGGCCAGGGAATCGTCCTCATCCAATTGACCGCTATCGTCATTGGCAACCGGATTATCGTTAATATTATTAACAGTAAATACGGCGGCATCATTGTCTTGTAAGCCACCCGGATCGGTAGCTGTAAAAGTGATGGTCTCATTACCAAACCAATCCTCATCAGGATAAGTGATGGTAGCTATGTTCTCAGACGATATTTCTACGGATAATTCATTATTACCGCTATAAGTCCACTCCATAGCGTCATCATTCGATTCTTCGTCATTCACATAAATATTCAGATCAATCTCTGCAAAAGAAGTTCCTTCGTCAATGGTTTGATCGGGAATATCGCTAACCTGGGGGGTGTCGTTAACGGCGGTAACGGTTAATGTGAATAATTGTGTATCCGTAGCTTTATTCAGATCTTCGACATCAACTTCCACGGTATGTTGTCCGCTTTCAGCATCGGTTTGGGGAGTGCCACTAAGCAAGCCACTGCTAGAATCAATGCTGAGAAATGTTGGCCCCTGCAGAATATGATATATAAGCGATTCACCGACATCGTTATCTTCAGCAACAATTTGATATGTATAAAGTTGATCCTCGGTAGCTTCGGTCACAGGTGTCGAGGTAATGGTTGGCGGGGTGTTTAGATATTCATAAGGGCCCATATCCGTGACTGCAATTTCATTCCGGTCGCCATCAAAGGGTCGGTCATTGCCGTCATAATCCAACAAAGGTGCATCCGAATTAGTCCCGGCATCAACCAATGGTGAATTAGCTTCAAAGTGAAAATCATCATTGGACGTATCATTAAATTGAGGGTCACTGTTTATATTGCCTTCCCCGCTGAATGAGCCTTGTACATTGGAATATTGGATGTCTATTGTGCCAAATACTTGATCATCCTGATCCGCTGTATTGCTCCAGATGACGGTATTGGTAATAGTCCCAAAATTAGTATTATTAAAACTATAAATTCCTCCACCATTTCCCGAAGGTGAGCTGTTTCCATAAATCAAATTATTTTTTGCCACAATATTAGTATTGGACAACATGCCGATACCACCACCGCCAGATCCATTAGCTGTGTTATAGATAATTTTATTGTTAATGATTTCAGGGCTGGTCAACTCCTGTAAAGTCGTACCTCTGGCTCCGATCCCTCCTCCATATTGAGCAGCTGTATTATTGGATATGGTATTGGCTCGAATTACAGGGCTACTTTTATTGGTACAGAATATAGCCCCACCCCCTTCGCGGGCACGATTATTTCGAATTAGGTTGTGTGAAATAACTGTGTTTTCGCGAATGTTTGATCCACAAAAAATAGCTCCACCGTTTTTGGCATCCAAGGGAGCTCCTGTGAGATTCAAGTCTTTATCAGCGTTTTCAATTCGGCAATAAGAAATTGTATTAAACAGCGAATCAGATATTAAACTCATACCACCCCACTCGGCTGCAGAGCCGGCGGCATCATCAATTTTAATAATAATTGAATCGTTCATCATGCCGGCAGCATTTAGTGAGCCGTATACTAGTAGTTTGATATCGTCATGGAATTTTACGGTAACACCAGGTTCAATGGTCAGAGTTGCTGAAGAATCTACGATTAAACTATCATTTTCCAAGTCAATAATGTATATACCGTCTCCTGAACTATTGTTTTTCAACCAAATTGTATCAGTAGAGATATGCGAAGTTGTCCACACATCAGCATGAAGCAGAAAAGGTAAAAACATGAAAAATATAAAGGCGGATAAACTTCTATGGGTTAACATACACCCTCCTATTAAATTTTGTTTTAACAATCCTTGTAAATCTAAAAATATTTTCGTCCTTTCGGAGGGTAAACTTTAAAATCGAATTACAAAATGAGAAATAATTGATTTATAAATGAAAATTATAAAATCGCATAGAATTTTATTAACCATAGACATAAATACGTTGTCAGGAAACTGCAATAGTAGGTGTTATGGACACTTAAAGATTGGAATCAGTGTATCCTTAGATGAGTGTAAAAAATCTAGGTAATCTGTTTCAAAACAGGAAAAAAACTAATTAAAACGTTCAGGTCTGAAGTGCAATTTATCAATGAAGCGCTTGTTGCGAGTAGGATTACCCAGTTTGGCCACATTTTCGAAGCCGGGGTCATTTTTGGACTTATAAAATTTTATATCTTCGTTGGAGCAGGCTCCACAGGAAGCATCCACGCCATTTATATTTCTGCCGGCGCTGCATGAAGTATGAATTTCGTGTTTTTTGCCAATAAAACGTCCGATTGATAATAAAACTAAAGCGGATCCGAAAATAATTGGAACAAATAAAAATTCCATTACAGTGCTCCTGTATACCTATTATTTTTCACTTTTCTAATAATTTAACATTTAATACGAAAAAATGATACCCATTTGTTCCCGATAACGAAAAAAATGATTGATTTTGCTATCCAAAACGATTCATATTTCATAAGTAACCCTGCAAGCCCTCTAACATAATACACTATGGAAATTACCGCTCTAATCCATGAATTCAGGTTTTAAGCAACGGCACTATCCAAAAAGGATAGCTGCCCATTAGTGGCGTCCAGTCTTACTTGGATACCCAACGGTAGTGGCGGTTTGTCCTTAAGATGACCGATAGATAGGCCGACACAGACCGGAAAATCAAAATCTTTGAATATATCATGAATAATTTCTTCTACGCTGAGGCTGGAATTGAATGCGGGTCTGTAGGAAGAAGGTTCAACACTATCCAGTTTATCGAAAAAAACGCCTTGGCATCTATCAAATTTGCCGGCCTGTTTAAGGTGGTTTAACATCCGGTCCAGATCATAAGGCTCTTCTCCAACCTCTTCAATAAAAAGAATGGCGTTATCTGAATCAAATTCAAAAGGAGTACCCAAGGTCATTTGCATTAAGGTTAAATTACCGCCCATTAATTTACCTTTATTTGTTCCGCTTCTATAAGTCCATACCCGATTGGATGTCTGCAAGTTATCTTCATAGGGGGCGTCCTCGATCAGCCCCACAGCACTTTTTTGCTGTAAAATTTTATGAACGTAAGTACGGGTATAATCCGTAAATGTGGATATGGCTACCGGACCATGGAAGGTAACCAGTCCGGTTTTTTGGTGCATACCAATGAGCAGAGATGTGATATCGCTATAACCCATGAAAATTTTGGGTTGGCGGGCAATGAGATTGTAATCAAGATAGGGCAAGAGCTGACCGCTGCCGTAGCCGCCGCGTATGGTCATAATCGCTTTCACCGTATCATCGAGAAACATACTATGTATATCTTCAATGCGATCCTCAATGCTGCCGGCCAGATAACCTCGCTTTTTTAAAATATTTTTTCCCAGTTTAACTTTATAGCCCAATTCGTGCATTTTTTCAGTTGCCTTAATAATAGTGCGCTGAGCTTCGAACAGGGGTGAAGCAGGCGTAACCAGGCCTATGGTATCACCTTTTTGCAAAGCCGGCGGTTTAATTATGGAATTATTAGAGTTCTGAGCAAAAATAGTGTCGGTGGCCATGACAGCTAATGAGGCGGTCATGCTGCTTTTTAAAAAATTTCGTCGGTTCAGCATTGAATCCTCTCAAATTTAAACCATTACTAATGTTGAAATATGATATTTTTTGATAATTACTAAAAAATATCTAATTTTTCAATTCTTTAACAATCAGGTAAGAGATACTGCACTATTAGATCTTATTGGAATTCATGGGAAAAAAATATACTCAAGTAATCAAATTATTATTATTATTGTTTACCCTGTCAGCCTTTTTTATTCCCCCTTTAATTGGTCCTGCCGATGTCACCATCAGCGAAGCCATAACCGATTTTCAATCCCTGAGCGGACAAATTTTGTTCCAGATAAGGCTGCCAAGGATTGTGTTTGCCTTTCTGGCGGGTGCCAGCCTGGCCCTCATCGGGTCCGTATTTCAGGCTTTACTACGCAATGATCTGGCAACTCCCTATACCCTGGGCGTTTCCTCGGGAGGTGCTTTTGGAGCGGTTTTAGCCATTAAACTAGGTCTGGACTGGTCCCTTTTGGGTTTTTCCTCCATCTCGCTGTTTTCGGTCTTGGGAAGTTTAATGACTATTTCAATCATTTATATGATTGCCCGCACGCAAAAAGGCTTATCCACTTATACGCTCATTTTGGCGGGTGTGACCATCAGTTTGTTCTTTTCCTCTTTGATCCTGTTTGTTCATTACTTAGCGGACTTTACCGAAACATATCGTATGGTGCAATGGATTATGGGCTTTCTTGGTGTCAATCACTGGAGTTATCCCCTCATTGTATTTGTATTTTTTTTGCCGGTGGCCTTGTTCTTCATCCATCGGGTACCCGCATTTAATTTACTCATCGCTGGTGAAGATATATCCTACAGTAAAGGGGTGGATGTGGGTCGTTTGCAGCGCTGGACTTTTTCTCTGGCATCGATACTTGTGGGCGTAATCGTATCCATTGCCGGTCCGATTGGTTTTTTAGGATTGATAGTGCCCCATCTATTACGTTTGCTGATAGGTGCCGATCACCGAGCACTGTTTCCCGCTGTTATCGTATTCGGCGGCGCTTTTTTAGTATGGTGTGATACGTTCGCCCGCACGGTGATTGCCCCGGCGGAAATTCCGGTGGGAATTATAACCTCGCTTCTGGGCGGACCTTTTTTTATTTACCTGTTAATCCGCCATAAACGCCGCTTTTGATGATTTGTCTGAGCAGTAATCGAATTGGTGCCGCGGACCGGAAGCATCCTCGATAAAATACAGTAAACAAAGATCAGGGTTCATAGGATTTCGGGAAAGATGTTTTAATTGCTTGATGCCCTGTGGTGTATCGGTGTTGATGTACACTTCCACTTTGGTAAAAGGCAGAGGATAGGTTACGGATATTTCACGCGCCGTTCTAAGTAATTGTGTTTGTGAAAGAGAATCCGGCGCAGCAATTTTAGCAGTTATGGTGAATGAAACTTGTTTTAAACTTATCAGACGTCCGTGTAAAATAAGGGGCGAGGGCAAAGTCTCAGGACCTATTGCGCGTAGGTTAATCTTTTTGTATAAAGTGGTTTGGTCGGAATCCATAATGCGTATTTCCACACTCCCGCTGTAAACTTTTTCTTGATATGCTTTTCCGATGGTCCGGGCTCGTTCAGAAATTAATGCCTCATCATTATACATGTTCTGCGGAAATACCAGATAAACGATGCGGTACGGATTGGTTTGATCGAAATACAGGTTGGCATTAAATGCCCGCATGGTACTGTCGTTAAAAGCGGCGGCCATGCGTGTTAGACTCATATTGCCCGGACCAACAAGATCCGATCGTATCCATCCCTTTTGTTGTTGATATTGCACATAATACCAGCCATTTTTATTTTTTATAATCCGTACTTTGGCACCGTCACTCAATTGATCGACAATTTGTCCCTGAACCGAGCCACGGTCACGTACATTAACAGTTTCCTTAATCACATATGCCATCACCGCTTGTGGCTTTTCGGGAATGGCGGTTTGCGGTTTTTGCTGCATTGTTTTTTGAGTGGTACAGGCGGCCATAAATAAAACGATACTTATAAATAAAAATTTTTGCATATTTTAAAATCCTTTTTTGGTCTCACAATAGCATAAAAAACCGCAAAGTTAAACATGGATGACTATTTGGCCAAATTAAACCCCATGGCAATAAAAATCTTCCCGCCTACGTATCAATAAAAAAAAGACATTCATAGTGGATTAAGCCTTTGAGGATGGACGTAACCTGTTATTTTAATTTAAAAAAAAGCAATATTAACCAAGGATTATGCAATAAGAATATGTGCTGAGACTCAATACTCAAAATGTAATCCATATCAACCCTAAACGTCGCGTGGTGAAAACCACTATTGTTCTTTATTCTCCTGTTGCTGGAGAAAATTGGAAATGGCCATTTCTTTTTCGGCCTCTTCAATCATACCTTTCTGCACATAAAGGCGAGATAATGCGGTATGAGCCAGCGGATCGTATTTATTGATTTCGATCCAGGTTTTGACTATTTCGATGGCCTCTTCAATTTTGCCCATACGGTTTAAACACTCAGCCAAGGCGCTATAGGCCGCTTCGAAGGTTTTATCGATTTCAATAGCTTTTTTAAACAACGGAATGGCCCTTTCGTAATTGCGCTCGGCAAATCGTTCGAACCCTTTATTCAAAAAATCCTGTTTATCCATAGTCATACTCCAAATGATTGATGATGATATGATACAGACCATTGATCGCTCATATTCGCGCTTAAACTGAGAAAACTTCCAGTTTAGCACAGACGAACGACAGAATCAGGCAAAATATTCTCAAAAAATTATCACAATCAATAGTAAGCTATTAAAATTATGGGATTGTATAATATGGAAAGCTCATGAAGCCGTTAAAAGCAAACAATCAAATGTTACCACCCTATTTTTGTTACCGTTAAGACTGAAATTTTTTCAAAGAACAGTGGGTTTTTCTTGTAATAATTATGAATGAGAGCTAAATTTTATTAAACTGATACAGTTTAATTGAAAGGATTTCTTATGACGAATAAACATATGCGTCAGGCTAAAATTAAAGAAATTATTAATACCACGGATATCTCCAGCCAGGAAGATTTACTGCAGTACCTCATCAAGGAAGGTTTTGAAACAACACAAGCCACACTATCCAGGGATTTACATGAGATTGGCATTATTCGTATTCCCCATGGCGATGGTTTTAAATATGTCTTTCATCAAACAGACAATCCGGAGGCCCTTAAAAATATCATTGGTATGGAAATCATAAATGTAACCCACAATGAATCCACAGTTGTTGTCAAAACCATGCCTGGTCGGGCTCAGGGCGTAGGGATTTATCTGGATAAGATCAGGGAAAATCATATTTTGGGAACCGTAGCCGGTGATGATACAATTATTATTATTCCCGATTCACATGATAATATAGACATCTTGGTGGAAAAAATTAAATCCGTGATGATCTGATGGCATTACATAAACCATTGGTTAAGACCAACACGGATATTGGTATTCCATTCGGCAATCTGCTTGAGAGAGAATGGTGTTGGTGGTTATAGCATTGCAGGATAGGTTCCACAGGATGCACCCTTGTGTGGTTTGGATTGTTGAAGAACGCATAAAAAGGTTTGTTACTGATTACATTTATGAATTCATTATCCTTGGCTTGATCAGGAAACGAATTAATACAGTACAATAAGTACAATTTTGTTGTTTCGCAGGTTTATTTTGGGATTTACACAGCATAATCCAATCAGGTAATACGCGTTTGCTTATATCTTCATAATTTTATAAATTTTAAGATTAGATTTATCAACAAGATAGACAATTTAAGTCAAATTATGACCAAGCAATCATTTATAGATCTTTTAGATGAAAAAATATTGCCATTCGTTATGAAGCCGGGGCGGTACATTGGTAACGAATTTAACGTAGTGCGGAAAAATGCCGGTGACGTTACAGTGAGAGCGGCTTTGGCATTTCCCGAAGTGTATGAAATCGGCATGTCCTATGTGGGTTATGATATTTTGTATCATATTCTCAATAATCAGGACCAAATTTGGGCGGAAAGGGTATTTGCACCCTGGCCGGATATGGAGGCGAAAATGCGTGAGACCAGCCTGCCTCTGTACAGCCTGGAATCGTTGACCCCATTGCACCGCTTTGATATGATTGGATTTACGCTGCAATATGAGCTGACTTATACCAACGTATTAAACATGTTAGATTTATCCGGTATCCCTGTCTGGGCTAAAGATCGCCAAAATCATCATCCGTTAGTGATTGGCGGCGGACCTTGTGCTTCCAATCCCGAACCTATGGCTCCCTTCTTTGATGCTTTTTTAATCGGGGATGGTGAAGAAGCTGTGCTGGATATTTGTGAAGTATTGCAACAAGCCAGGGAACATGGGCAGAATCGAAGGGAAATATTGCGTCGGCTCAGCGGTATAAGGGGCGTTTACATTCCTTCTTTTTATGAGCCAACTTTCGCTTCCGGGGGCAATCAGATTGGGATGGATCGTAAAGAGAAAACAGCGCCTTCGGTAATAAAAACGCGACTGATATCCAAACTTGAGCCTGGCTATTATCCACACAGTCCGATTGTGCCGTTGATTAAAACCACCCATGACCGTTTGCCGGTGGAAGTTATGCGCGGTTGTACGGGCGGCTGCCGTTATTGCAGTGCAGGAATGATTTACCGGCCTGTAAGGGAACGGAAAGTTGATGATATTATATACCAGACTACTGAAGCCATGGTCAGCAGTGGTTATGACGAATTATCCTTTTTATCCCTGTCGATTTCGGATTATTCACGATTGCCCCAATTAATCCGCGAAAGCAAAAGGGTCTATAGCCGGCAGAATATTAATGTGTCTTTTCCATCCATGCGGGTGGATTCGTTTACTCCACTTATAGCGGAGTTTGCCGCTTCCGTACGCAAATCCGGTTTCACCTTTGCCCCGGAAGCCGGCAGCGAACGGTTGCGCAGGGTCATCAATAAAAATATTTCACAGGATGATCTGCTACGTTCCGTGACTACGGCTCTGGATAACGGATGGCGTTTACTTAAATTTTATTTTATGATAGGTTTACCAACAGAAACAAAGGAGGATATTGAAGCAATTGCCGATCTCATGGAATTGGTGGTGCAGGCAAGTCAACGTTATGGAATTGTTCGATTTAATGTGTCTATTTCACCTTTTTCGCCTAAACCGCATACACCCTTCCAGTGGGAAAGTCAAAACAGTACCGCAGAACTGAATGACAAAATTAAAGTTTTGCAACACCGATTTAACCGGATGCGCCGGATACAGTTCAATTGGCGTGATCCACATATATCGTTGTTGGAATGTGTATTAGGACGTGCTGACCGTCGGATGGCACAGGTCATTTTTGATGCATGGCAGGATGGCGCTGTATTCGACGGCTGGTCTGAATACTTTAATGTGAATCGATGGAAACGCGTAACGCAGGACAATGGATTAACTCTAGAGCAATTTACAGGATCTTTAAAACAAAAATCTTTTTTGCCATGGGATCATATTGATAAGGGCGTTACTAAAAAATTTCTTTTTCAAGAACGGGAAAATGCGTACAAGGAAATTTCGCTTTTGAATTGCCAGGATAATGGGTGCTATGCCTGCGGCATTCAGCGCAAGGGGGATTTCGCTGATCATGCCGAATGTTATAAAAACACTAAACCAGTGGAACATTCTGCAGCATCCGAAGATGCGGTTGTAACCAATGAGAATAAAAACAATCCGGAACAGCAGAATATCGGCCAAGTGTTAAAGAACGATAAATTGCACTGTTATCGCCTGCAATATCAAAAAACCATGTTGACTAAGTATTTATCCCATCTCGATTTAATGCGGATTTTTGAGCGGTCTTTTCGCCGGGCAGGCATCCGTATTGCTTATACCAATGGTTTTAATCCTCATCCCAAAATATCTTCCGGTCCACCACTGGCTTTAGGCTACACCAGTGAAGCGGAGTATATGGATGTGGATACAATCGATCCGTTAACGGATAAAACCGTTGAACGCATCAACCACCGTTTACCGGATGGTCTGAAAATTATTTCATATCGTAATATTATGGGGAAAATCCCCTCTCTTTCCTCCGTCATTAACGGTGCGGAGTATGAAATCAATATAAGTAATTGTTTGCCCCATGATGATTCGTTTACACAGGCGCTTAACCGTTTATTGGCAGCCGAAAAGATTGAAATTGACCGGCGTGTAAAAGGTAAAAACCGATGTGTTGATATTCGCCCTTATATTATATCCATCCAAAAAAGCAGGGAGTTGCTGAACATTAAAACCCGGTCCATCCACAACCGGACTGTGCGCATTAATGAGATTTTGCAACAACTCTTTAGCACTCAAACCCTTAATCGAGTGTCCGTACCTGTGCATCGTAAACGACAATACGTCTTGAGTGATGTGCAGGAGCTATCACCTATTGATGCCATTGGGTAAATCATCGATTCCTAAGCGAGATGCAATTTAAAAAGAGACCGAGAGTACTGATAGTATGTCCTGTGCCTGAACCGGAATTTAAAAAGAGGTTAGATTATAATGAATAAAGAAATTGTTGTTAATTCAACGAACGAAGAAACCCGAATTGGAATCGTGGAGGACAGTAAACTGGTCGAATTGTTCGTTGAAAGGCCGGAATACGAACGGATGGTGGGTGATATCTATAAAGGCAAAGTAAGCCGGGTGTTACCAGGTATGCAGGCGGCCTTTATCGATATTGGTCATGAACAGAATGCATTTTTACACTTTTCCGACGTCACATCATCCTACCAGGATTATTTTATCGACTATGATGAAGTGGATAATGAACATAAAGTGCGCCA
This sequence comes from Caldithrix sp., assembly GCA_014730185.1. Lineage (GTDB taxonomy): Bacteria > Calditrichota > Calditrichia > Calditrichales > Calditrichaceae > WJIP01. The sequence goes on from WJIP01000094.1 coordinate 10,546, forward strand.
GCAATATAAAAATGATGAATTTGATGTTGCCAAAAATTTAAAACGGGGACAGGACATTCTTGTCCAGATCATCAAAGAACCGATTGGGACAAAAGGTTGCCGGGTAACCACGAATATTGCATTGCCCGGAAGATTTACCGTACTGGTGCCCGGTAAAAAACATGTGGGTATTTCCAGAAAAATCAGCAACAACAAGGAGCGAAAAAGGTTGAAGGGAATTGCCCGGCAGATTGTTACGGAAAATACCGGTTTGATTATGCGCACGGTGGCCGAAAACAAAAATGAACGCAGTATTACCAAGGATTTGAATAAATTGATCAATACCTGGCAAAAGATGCAGAATAAAATGCGCACACAGGAAGCACCTACATTGATCTATAAAGATATGGCTATGGCCTCCAGTATTATTCGAGATTTATTTACGTCCGATGTGGATCGTGTTATCGTAGATTCCAGAAAACTGATGCGGGAGATTAAAAATTATATTAAGTATGTGGCGCCTCAGCTGGTGAATAAGATATCGTATTATAACGGTCGCAATCCGATTTTTGATGAATTTAATGTGGAACGCGAAATCGAAAAAATGGCTGATAAAAAGGTGTGGATGCGTAACGGCGGTTATATCATTATCGAACCTACTGAGGCACTGGTATCCATTGATGTCAATAGTGGTAAATATATCGGTCGTAAAGATCATGAGAGTAACTCCCTGAATATCAATCTGGAAGCAGCCCGCGAAATCGCCCGCCAAACGCGACTGAGAGATTTGGGCGGTATTATTGTAATTGATTTTATTGATTTACAGGAAGAAGATAATCGCCGAAAAGTATTTCTGGAATTACGTAAAGAATTTTCCAAGGACCGTTCCATTACCAAAATAGAAGGTGTCAGTCGTTTCGGATTGATCGAAATGACCCGGCAACGTGTTAGACCCAGTGTATTGCATAATATTAAAGACGCTTGTCCGGTCTGTAATGGTACCGGCCTGGTACCCTCGCTTAATACCACCGTATCCGATATTGAACGCTGGATACAGCGTTACCGCATAAGCGGCGGTGACCGACGGATCACCATCCATGTAACGGATGAGGTGTTTCGGTATATGAACAAAGGGCGTTACAGTAAACGACTGAAGCTGATGTGGAAGTACTGGATGAAAATTCGCCTGGTAAAGGACGCGCATCTGAATATCGGTGAATTTGAAATTTATGACCGGTTGAATAAAAATAAAATTGAACTGAACAATAATGATAACAAAAGCTAACCGCATTTCAAGAGTGCAAAGTTCGGGGAAAAACCGCATTGTACAATCAGGATATTTGAAAGTTTTTATTAATAAAACAAAAATTACGATACATTGGAGCCGACCAATTATGATGTTAAAGGTTGTTTTAAATGGAATTATTATAACAGGGGTCATTATGATGGCATTTGCATGTCAAACCAGAGAAAGACAAACGCCGCCGGATGCTGAAAAACAACCAAAAACTGACACGCTTTTTGGTGATGTGCGCGTGGATAATTATTACTGGTTGCGAAATCGGGACAGCGCAAAGGTGCTTGATTATTTAAAAGCGGAGAATGAATATGCTGCGTCGGTAATGGAGCCAACCAAGGATTTACAGAATAAACTGTACGATGAAATGCTGGGTCGTATCAAAGAAACCGATCTTTCCGTACCGGTGAAAAAAGACAATTATTTTTATTACACACGAACCGAAGAAGGGAAGCAATATCCCATTCATTGTCGCAAAAAAGGCAGCCTGGAGGCGGATGAAGAGGTGATTCTGGATGAAAACCTTCTGGCAAAGGGTCATGATTATTTCAACACAGGTATTTTTGAAGTGAGCCCCAATCATCAGCTTCTGGCCTACTCTACGGATACAACGGGTGGTGAAACGTATACAATTTACGTGAAAGATTTAACGAGCGGAAAAATGCTGAATGATCGTATTCCCAATACTTATTATTCCGTGGAATGGGGTAATGATGATAAGACATTGTTTTACAATACGTTGGATGATGCCAAAAGGCCCTATAGCGTTTACCGTCATAAACTGGGTCAACCGGTGGATAAAGATGAACTGCTTTACCAAGAAGAGGATGAAAAATTTTTCTTGGATATATCCAAAACCCGAAGTAACCGTTATATTCTCTTAAATATGGAAAGCAAAACCACAACCGAAGTTCGATATCTTAATGCAGACCAACCCTCAGGAACGTTTAAGTTACTGCAGAAACGCGTTCCGGGTATGGAATATTATGTTGCCCATCATAGCCAGTATTTCTACATATACATGAATAAAGATGCTATCAATTTTAAGCTGGTAAAGACCCCTGTGAGGCAAACCGCAATGGAAAACTGGCAAACGGTTATTCCGCATCGTCAAAACATCATGATCAATGGGATTGATCTTTTCCAAGATTACATTGTAGTCTATGAGCGCAAAGATGGGCTCAAACAAATCCATATCCGGGAGATAGGAGCGGACAAAGGTTATTATATAGACTTTACCGAGCCCGCCTATGCCACTTATGCTCATAGTAATCCACAGTTCAAAAGCGAATGGCTGAGATTCACCTACACTTCTTTAAAAACACCCAATAGTGTATATGAATATAATATGCGTACCCAAGAACGTATCCTAAAAAAACAAAAAGAAGTTTTAGGGGGATATGATCCCGATGACTACCAAATCGAAAGGGTTTATGCCAAGGCTGTTGACGGCACAAAAATACCGCTATCAATAATTTATAAAAAAGGTATCGAGAAAAACGGTAACCATCCGACGTTACTTTATGGCTACGGATCGTATGGTATCAGCGTTGATCCAACTTTTTCTTCCAATCGCTTCAGCCTGATTGATCGCGGTTTTATCTACGCCATCGCGCACATCCGTGGTGGTGGTGAAATGGGCCGACCTTGGTATGAAAATGGTAAAATGCTTAACAAAAAAAATACATTTAATGATTTTATAGCCTGTGCTGAATATTTAATCAATCAAAACTATACTAATTCCCGGCAACTGGCGATAAGGGGAGGTAGTGCCGGTGGATTGTTGATGGGTGCAGTAATGAATCAGCGGCCGGATTTATTCGAGGTGGTCGTAGCCCATGTTCCGTTTGTTGATGTCATCAACACCATGCTTGATGAAACCATACCTTTAACCGTAACGGAATATGAAGAGTGGGGCAATCCTAACAAGGAAAAATATTATCATTATATGAAATCCTATGCCCCTTATGAAAATGTTCAGAAACAAAAATATCCGCATATTTTAGTCACAGCCGGTTTAAACGATCCGCGGGTGCAATACTGGGAACCGGCTAAGTGGACCGCAAAACTAAGAGATCGTAAGATTGATAATAACACATTGGTTTTGAAAACCAATATGGGTGCCGGGCACGGCGGGGCTTCGGGACGCTACGATTACTTAAAAGAAAAAGCATATGAATTCGCTTTTATTATAAAATATTTGGATGTCTAAGATTAATATTTGTTTTCAAAAAATTGATATGTAAATATTTTAATGTTGATTGATGCGTTAAATACAAAGATAAGGTATGCAAAATACAAGCCTTTTTGTTTTATGATAGATTTTCAAGAAACAAACTGAACCAAAGAAAGGTTGTAACAATAACAAATGGATATATCGCATTGAGCAATGACAATATAATGATGTGAGCGGATTAATAAATGATTAAATCAGGGAGTTCAAACATATCCGATACAAAAACAATGGCGGTACTTTGCTATGACCGACAATTATTGGTATCCCATATTTCCAGTGTTCTGAAAGAGCGCTCTCCCAATTCCTATATTTACAAGGATGTGCCGGCAACGGATGCGGCTGTTTTGATCCCCCTGTATTTTAAAGACGATCAGGCGTATGTATTATTTACTAAACGAACGGAACATTTAGCACATCATAAAGGACAAATTTCATTTCCGGGCGGTAAAAAGGATGATGCGGACCCTTCGCTTATGCATACGGCATTAAGAGAAACGCAAGAGGAAGTGGGCATCGAACCATCGGAGATTCAATTGCTGGGTCATTCGGATATCTTTTTAACCAATACACATTTTATGGTGCAGCCCTTTGTCGGCTTGTTTGATTATCCGTATCCTTTCAGAATAAATAGCGATGAAATAGAACATTTAATTGAAGTTCCTCTGCTGCATTTATTAGATGAAGAAATTTTTGAAATAAAACCCTATGAAACAAAAGGCCAAAGATGGTGGATACATTACTACTATTTCGGTGATGAAATTATTTGGGGCGTAACCGGGTTCCTGGTCAGTAATTTTTTATCCATTGTATTTGGAATTGAACGCAATCATTTTTGATGGCAGGGTAATAACCATGAGTGGTCCATCGATCTCCCAACAAGATAAAGACTTTATGCAAAAATGCTTTAAGTTGGCGCAAAAAGGTAGAGGGCAGGTAAGCCCTAATCCTTTGGTAGGGGCTGTTGTTGTGAAAGATGGTCACGTAATCGGTGAGGGTTATCATGAACAATTCGGAGGCAAACATGCGGAAGTGAATGCTATCGAATCCACTTCGGCTAAGGTTGATAATGCTACGCTTTATTGTAATCTGGAACCCTGCTGCCACGAAAAGAAAAAAACACCCCCATGTACACCGTTTATTATATCACATAACATAAAGCGGGTTGTAATTGCCAATGATGATCCAAATCCTCAGGTTGCCGGCAAAGGCATTGAGCAGTTACGACAGGCTGGCATTGAGGTCGAGACCGGGGTATTGAACGAAGAAGGAGCCTATCTGAATCGATTCTTTTTTAAATACATAAAGTCAGGAATGCCGTACGTACTGCTAAAGGTGGCCCAGTCTGTTGACGGATATATTGCTGCAGAGCCCGGCAAACAAACGTGGTTGACCGGTCCTGAAGCGCAGACTCTTGTTCATCAACTGCGTAGCGAATACGATGCCGTTTTGGTTGGGGCTAATACTGTTAAAGTCGATGATCCGAGTTTATCCGTACGACAAGTGAAAGGACGTAATCCGCTGCGTATTATTTTAGATGGTCAATTAAGCAGCCCTTTATCAGCAAAGATTTTTAATGATAGTGCCCCCGAAAATACCTGGATTTTTACAAATAGAGAGAGTAATATCCAAAAGATAACGGTTTTGCGACAAAAAAAAGTTCAAATTGTTGAATGTAATGGCATGTCTAATGGCAACTTGAAACTGGAAGAGATTCTGCGTTATTTAGCGGCCCGGGGCATCAATTCATTGTTGGTTGAAGGTGGCCAGTCCATCGTTTCGCAATTTCTAAAACAACACCTTGTGGATGAGTTGATAGTCCTGCAAAGCCCTGCGATTTTAGGGGGAGGAGTATCAACAATAAAAATGAAAAAATCACACTCATTACGTCTTCTGGATGTCAGCCGGTTGGGTGATGATGTTAAATTGCATTATTTGGCGGTTGTGAATTGAAACAGTTGTCCATTTGATAAGAATATATCATAAAATCAGGAAATAATCTTACATAATGTTTACCGGATTAATAGAAACCTTGGGGCGTATCAGTATATTTAATCAGCTGCAGGATGGCAGGCGTGTTAAAATTCAAAGTGAGGTTATGAATCCTGAACTAAAACCGGATGATTCGGTTGCTGTGAATGGCGTATGCTTAACGGTAACAAAAAAGGAAAGCAATGGATTTTGGGTAGATGCGGTTGGAGAAACGCTAACAAAAACAACCTTAAAAAACCTAAAAAAAGGACAAAAAGTTAATTTAGAAAGAGCACTCCGATTGAGCGATCGACTGGGCGGTCATTTAGTACAAGGGCATATAAACGGCATTGCAACAATTTCTGCTATTCAGAAAAAGGGAGAGAATTATCTGCTGAAAGTTATGGTACCCGAGAAATTATTGCGCTATATTGTGGCAGAAGGCTCCATAGCCTTAGATGGGATCAGCTTAACCGTTGCAGACTTGCAGGATAATTTGATAAGTTTATCAATTATTCCGCACACCTGGAATCACACCAACTTGCAATTTAAAACGGTTGGGGATAAGGTGAATGTTGAAATTGACATAATTGCCAAATATATTGAGAAATTATTGGCTAAAAACAGTTCATCCGGGACTTCAGAAGAGAAATTTTCGGAAAATTGGTTTAATAAATTGGGTTATGAATAATGCCAAATCAAAATAACATAACGTTTAATACTATAGAAGAAGCAATCGAAGATATACGAAGCGGGCGAATGGTTGTGGTGGTTGATGATGCTGACCGGGAGAATGAAGGTGATATCATAATGGCTGCTGAATTAATTCGACCCGAAGATGTTAACTTTATAACCAAAGAAGCAAGAGGTATGCTGTGTGTATCCATCACCAATTCTCGTGCCCGACAACTAGACTTGGATTTTATGGTGGAAGAAAATACGGCATTGCATGCCACACCATTCACCATCAGTGTGGATGCCAAAGAAGGAACAACAACAGGTATATCCGCTTATGATCGTGCTCAAACCATTCGCACGTTAATTAATCCGGGAACCAAGCCGGAAAGTTTAGCACGGCCGGGTCACATTTTCCCTTTAATCGCCCGGGATGGTGGCGTTTTACGTCGTGCAGGACACACGGAAGCTGCAGTGGATTTGGCTCGGCTGGCAGGGTTAAAGCCGGCAGGTGTACTCTGTGAAATAATGGATGAAGACGGTACAATGGCCCGGGGCGCAGGGTTGAGTGAGTTTACAAGAAAACATAATCTGAAAATTATAACAATAGCCGATTTAATCGACTATCGTAGTCAGCGGGAAAAGTTGGTACATCGGCGTGTCGTGGTAGATATGCCAACGCGATATGGCCTGTTCAAACTGTATTTATATGAGAATGTATTAAAAGAAGATGAACATCATGTTGCTCTGGTAAGAGGAGAAATTATATCGGGCGATCCGATTTTGGTGCGAGTGCATTCGGAATGCTTAACAGGTGATGTTTTTGGTTCAAAACGATGTGATTGTGGTGATCAGTTGGCCAGTGCTATGCAGATGGTAGAAAATGAGGGCAAGGGTGTTGTTTTATATATGCGTCAGGAGGGACGTGGTATTGGTTTGGTTAATAAATTATTAGCATATGCTCTTCAGGAACAGGGCAAAGATACCGTGGAAGCCAATGAAGTTCTCGGTTTTGAAGCCGACTTGCGGGACTATGGGATCGGGGCACAAATTTTACGTGATCTGGGCGTTCGAAAAATTCGCCTGATGACCAATAATCCAAAAAAAGTAGTGGGTTTGAAAGGATATGATTTGGAAATAGTAGACAGGGTACCGATTGAAATTTGTCCCAATGATATAAATCAAAAATATCTCAATACCAAGAGGGACAAAATGGGCCATTTATTTCTTAAATAATGATCAATATGCTAATTATTGTAAGGGAATGGCTGGTTCTATACTGTTTTAAACCAATGGAGGATAATTAAAAAATGATAAAAACAATACAGGGTCACCTGAGCGCTGAAAATAAAAAATTTGCTATTGTTGCAGGTCGATTCAATGAATTTATTTCCAATAAACTTGTTGAAGGTGCAGTAGACTGCATTGTCCGTCATAAAGGTAAAGAGGATAATATACACCTGACATGGGCGCCAGGTTCGTTTGAAGTCCCGTTGATTGCAAAAAAGATGGCTCAATCGGGTAGTTATGATGCTGTTATTTGTGTGGGTGCGGTGATAAGAGGTGCTACGCCTCATTTTGATTATGTGGCATCGGAAGTGGCTAAAGGGATTGCCCAAACCGGTTTGGATACAGGGATTCCGGTTATTTTTGGAATCATCACATCGGATACAATAGAGCAAGCCATAGAAAGAGCAGGAACAAAAGCGGGCAACCGTGGATGGGATGCCTCTCTGGCTGCCATCGAAATGACGGATTTGTTTACTAAGATTTAATTTGGCTAAGCACCGGCGAACGAAATTATCCTTATTAGCTGAACCCAACGATTAACCTGGTAGGAACAAAATGGCCGATTTGCAAAAACTCTTGATGCAGAGACAAAACTTTTTTTTGATATTTTTAACCCTTATTTTTTTGAGCCAGACTGGTTTTACTCAAGATTTGGCCGATTGGCAAACTATAACCAATATGAATACTGTAAACGATATTTTTGTTGCGGATGAATATGCATGGGCAGCAACAACAGGCGGTATGTTGCGCATTGATTTGCAAACTGACCGTATTCGCCAATTTAACAATGTGGACGGCTTGCAAGCTATCAAATTGACGGTTATTGAAGGAGATGGCTATGGCACAATCATTACTGCCGGTGAACAAGGAATAATAGAATTCTTTGACAGCCCAAATGGGCAATGGTCGCAGGATTATAATTTACAAAATAAATCGATAACCGATATCCTGTTTCAAAATGATACGTTATGGGTTTCAACCAACGAGGGCTTGGCGGTATATTTGAGAGGTCAGAAGGGTTATTTCTTTTTTGATTATTTTAAAAACTTTGATGTTCTTCCGACGGAAATCAATGATATTGCACTATTCAATAAACGTGTCTGGATGGCGACAAACCAAGGGCTGTACACAGCTCCATCAAACTTGCAAGACTACACCATTAACGACCCTGAACAATGGGCAATTTATAGTAGCGCTAATCAATTGAATACCGATAAAGTTTTAGCACTTGGCGCCATCGGTTCAGAATTGTGGGTGGGTACAGATATTGGTATGGCAGTAGTCAATCCGGATTTAGATATTACGTTACTAACAGACTGGGGTATCGGTAATGAATTTATAGTGCAGGCAATTGAATCTATCAATGATGAATTATTTGCGGTCACTAATCTTGAAGATAAACCTTATAGTATCTATCGTTACGACCATGAAGGCACCAAAACATTGGTAAAACGTTTTAATGATCCCATTAATAGTATCGCTGAAGATCAGGACGGTTCGCTGTGGGTGGGTGTTGATGGAAACGGTATTTATCGAGACGACAAACACTTTAAAATGGATGGTCCGGTGACCAATAATGTGCGTTACATCTATAGAGATTCTCAGGAAAGAATTTGGGCCAGTTCAGGTAAGTATAAATCTGCGTTAAATGATGGCTTTTCTATAAATGATGGACAAATGTGGACAAGTTTTGATTTTATCGGTAGTGGCTGGACTCGTTATGAAAATTCAACGATGTTCTATGAAGATCGCTTTAACAATGTTTGGATTGGCACCTGGGGAGGAGGATTGATTGTATATCGCGATGATGCCTTTCGCTTTTTTCACAATTACCAAAATGACGGTAAGATGATAATTGAAACTGCCGATACAACCCGGGTAGTTGCACTGGAGCCTATACCCGAATCATATCGTGGTTTTTTCAGCGGAGTTGTTACAGCAACATCTTTTGAGGTTGTACCCATCATCAAAGAGGGCCCGCAGGGACATTTATGGATCACCAATTATTATGCCAGTAATGACAATATTTTGGCCGTTGCACCTTATGCTGAGGATGGTTTTATTTCACTTGATCAAGAACAGTGGCAATATTTTACCTCATCCGACGGCCTTATAGCGGAAGAGGGCGCTATTTCCGCTATTGAATTTGATGATTTTGGAAGAGCCTGGATTGGAACCCTGAAAAACGGTATCTACCTTTTGGATTTTAACCAGACAGTAGCAAATAAAACTGATGATCAGCTCTTCCATTTACAAATTCAGGATAATTTATGGAGTAATTCGATCTTAAGCTTGGCACTCGATTCAGATGGAGTGGTGTGGATCGGGACAGCAGCGGGATTAAATTCATTTGATGGGGTCAATATATATCGCCATATCAAACAGATAAATGATGATGATAATTCAAGTGGCCCAATTGAAAATCAGATAAATCAAATTCGTGTGGATACCTACAATAATAAATGGTTTGCCACTACAGGCGGGGTGAGTATTCTTCCCGGCGATAAGAGCCCATGGGATACCTTGGCATGGAAAGCATTTCATCCGGAAAATAGCGGTCTTGTTGATGATGAAGTGCACTCCCTTTTTATAGATAATCAAAATCGCCAGGTTTTGATTGGGACAGAAAACGGATTGTCGATTTATACTGGAAGTTTTGCCGAAATCGAAGCGGATTTCAATAATGTTAATGGGGGGCCCAATCCTTTTATCATTACTAATGAGCAGGACCGATTTGTGTTAACCCATTTACAATATAATTCCACCGTAAAAATTTATAATCTGAATGCACGGTTAATTCGTACACTGAATGCTCAGGGTGCCTATGTGGAGGGCAGCCGGGCATTCTGGGATGGTACTGATAAAAACGGTCATACCGTTGCAACAGGAATTTACCTTTATATGGCGTATGCCAATGACGGAACGGTGGCCAGCGGTAAAATTGCGGTAATTCGAAAATAAAATGATCAAATCGTTATACGTAAAAAACTACGCCTTAGTAGATGAGCTCAAAATATCGTTTGCAATGGGATTAAATATAATCACCGGCGAAACAGGTGCGGGTAAATCACTTATTATTAATGCATTAAGTCAACTTGGCGGTGATCGCAGCCGGACAGATCTAATCCGGATGGGTACGGATAAGGCAATTATAGAAGCCGAGCTGTCGATAGAGTTAACGTCAAATGTAAAAGAAATTGCTAATGCACTGGAGTTGGATGTTGACGATGGTGAAATTATTTTACGCAAAGAAATAAAAGGCAATGGAAATTCGAGGCATTTTATAAATGACTCACCAGTAAATTTGAATGTTTTAAATAAGTTGGCCGGTAATTTGTTCGATTTACACGGACAGCACCAGCACCAAAGGTTGCTCAATCCAGAATATCACATTTCTTATTTGGATGATTATGGCCATCTGGAGGAAAAGGTAAACCGATTTGACAGTTTGTTGAGTAACTATAACCTGGCAAAAACTACGCTTGATCAACTAAAGAGCCAACAATTGAATGCGTTTCAAAAACAAGATATGTATCGATACCAGTATGATGAATTGATTAAAGCCGAACTGGCTGATGTTGACTTTGATGCCTTAAAAAATGAATTGAAATTGCTGGAAAATGTGGGGAATATTCATCATTATGGTATGAGAGTCGTCGAAAACATATATAATGGTCACCAGAACGCCAGTGATTTATTGGCGGATGCTGAAGAGAGTCTTAAAAATTTATCCGAAATTAATGAGGAATTCAAAGAATTATATGCAAGTATAACGACTTCCAGAGAGGCTCTTGAAGAAATCGGACGTTTTACAAATCAATATATTTCTAACCTCGAGTTTGATAATGAGCGCATGGAAAGCCTGCAGAGCCGTATCGCTCAAATTGAATTTCTGATGAAAAAATATCAGAAATTGACCTTGCAGGAGCTTGTCGATTATCAGGAATTTGTGGGCCAACAATTGGGTGAAATCGAAGCTTTTGATGACCAGATTGAGGAACAGGAAAGAGCAATACAAACACTAACTGAGCAATTAGTTTCCGCTGGAAAAGAATTAAGTGAAAACCGCAAAAACATAGCCAGAGCATTTGAAGAACGAATAACAAACATATTGAAAAAAATCGGTATGCCTAATGCGGAAATAAAAGTGGAAATGACATACAAAGACGATCCGCATAGCTCGTTTGTGTTTGATGGAAAACCGGTAAGCGTAAATGCCAGAGGTTTTGACAAAATTCTTTTTTTAGCATCCACAAACAAAGGTGAGATATTCAAGCCTTTACACAAAATTGTTTCCGGAGGTGAAATTTCCCGTATCATGCTGGCACTAAAATCGGTAATGGCGGAAAAGGATAAAATACCAGTCCTAATTTTTGATGAGATCGATATGGGAATATCGGGTAAAATTGCGCAAATTGTGGGCAGAGAACTGGCTGATTTGGCCCATTATCACCAGATTATTTGCGTGACCCATTCAGCTCAAATAGCAGCATTCGCTTCGGCGCATTATAAAGTCTTGAAATCCATTCAAGATAATCATACTTCTGTCGATATTAAACAGCTTGATGGATCATCCACTATCAACGAAATTGCCCAGCTTCTAGGCGGCAAAGATGTATCCAAGCAGGCAATTGAGAACGCCAAGCATCTCTTGGAAGAATCAAAATCATTACATCAGGAATCCTGAAAATCAGAAAACAGTTGTAACATAGGTAATAAATCCATATGTTTATACAAACGTTGTTAGTATCCCTATGTTGGAGGTCACATGAAAGCGGATTGGCCTGAACCAAAATACACTTCCATTTTCGGCGGACAAACGAAACGACACTTCATTAATTTTTTTAAATCCAAAAAGAAAGTGCAGGTTCGTCCGGGGGCGATGCAACCGGAAGAATTAAAACAGGTTGTGCAGGAAATTGGCAAAGGTAAAAAGGTAAATATACGCAGAGTAGAGTATGATGGTACTCCGGAAGAGAAGCCCATAGCCGTTTTAATTACAGACATTAGGGGAGAGTACTTTACCGGAAATATTATTAATCTTGAAAGAAGCATAAAACAGGAGTTAGACGAGAAGCTGGTATACATTAAAGGCGGTGGTGGAAGCATCGATTTTTATTACACAGACGGTGATATAGCCAGTATCGAAGAAGATGTTGACGAACAGATTATTCAACAAATGGATACGAGCGACCTACTAGAAATTTTAGAAGCTCTGGATTTAAACGAATCCGTGCTTATAAGTTATTATGATAAAGAAAAAGGCGGGGTTATAAACGGAGCCGGCAAATTAATTAGTAAAGATGTTGAAAATAAACAATTTTCCATGGAATTGAATCTTATAAATGAAATAGAACTTGATAAACCGAAGAAAATTAGTTTAGATCTGGACAAAGATTCAGTGTTTGATCTTGAAGTTGTGATCTGATAATTAGTGTGAAAACACCTTTAAATCGTGATTTAATTTTTAACAAAAGCTTATTTTGCCTCAATTAGTTTTTTTTGTTACCATTCTCTTCTTTTAACATCGGATATAAAAAGAGTCTGTTATTAGTATATGATAAGCGAATAATATAATACTATAAATCCACATTGCTTAAGCATGTTGATGTGCAGGCATATACTATGAACTGACGCTTTAAATGTTTTATGTATTGTATTTTCTTTATAATCATTTTAATAGAGGGGTGTTATCATGCGTACCAAAGAAGATGTGATCGCAGAGCTGAAACAGGTCTATTATCCGGGTTTTAGCAGAGATATCGTTTCGTTTGGATTGGTTCAAAAGGTAGATGTTAATGAGGAATATATTAATGTACAACTATTAGTAAAATCTCAGGATTCATCCATTGGTGATAAAATTAAAACCGAAACTGAGGAGCATTTGCAATCAAAATTTTCGGATAGCAAGATTGAAGTTTCGGTTGATCAACAAGCTCCACCTCAGTTTAATACTTCCTCAGAACAAACCAAACCAAACTTCTTACCAACGGTAAAACACAGTATCGCAGTAGCCAGCGGAAAAGGTGGCGTAGGCAAATCCACAGTAACCGTCAACCTTGCCGTGGCTCTGGCTAAGCAGGGATTAAAAGTAGGGCTACTTGATGCGGATATATACGGACCAAGTATTCCCACGATGTTTGGCATAAAAGAGCAACCTTATTTTGATGGTAAAAAGTTACATCCTATTGAGAAAAACGGTGTCCATTTGATGTCCATTGGCTTTTTAGTGGACAACAAAGATGCCGTGGTTTGGAGAGGAGCATTAGTCCACAGGGCGCTGCAGCAACTTATGAATGATGTTTCTTGGCCCGAACTTGATATTATGCTATTCGATATGCCGCCGGGAACAGGAGATGCACAATTGACCCTTTCGCAGTCCGTTACCCTGGATGGTTCGATAATTGTATCAACACCACAGGATGTTGCACTAATCGATGCGGTAAAAGGCGTTAAGATGTTTGAAAAAGTTAATGTGGATACCATTGGAATCATCGAAAATATGAGCTATTTTCTATGCCCCCACTGTGGACAACGTACGGATATTTTTTCCCATGGAGGTGTAGCTGAAACTTGTAAAAGCATGAATGTATCTGTACTTGGTGAAATTCCCATTGATGCGGACATCCGTAAAGGAGGCGATGAAGGTATACCGGTGATCATTGCTAAGCCGGAGAGCCCACAAAGTAAGGCATTTATAAGGGTGGCCCGGAATGTTATTGAGCATATCAACAAGTAAAATATTTATAACATAGCGTACCAATTAGCATGGTGGAGTACTGAAATTCCGTTAATTCTGACGCGGAATGCAATAAAATGAGTTTATAAATTCAACGAGGCATAAATAGGGAAAAATTCCCTCCCAAATTTTAGACCAAATAGGGATAATTTCCCTATTTGGTCATATCGATCTTACCTTTCAATATGTGTATAAGTAAATGAAATTAAGCGACTTACCTGTATAAGAGATATACATATCCTTTGTTGGCATATTAATTGTATACATGAAGATGAGTCATAAATTCAGTTCGAGGGTGGGAATACAATTTATGCGCATTCAGATAACGTTTGAAAATCATTTAAAACCAACTTTTTTGCCTATTAATACAAACTATTATCTGGTTAAATTAATAGACTCATTAGTTTATAGTTATAAACGTTATTTAAAATCTCTTATGCCTGCTGGTATTAAACGGTCAGACTTCAATTTATATACATTTTCACAACTGTTCATCCCTGAGCGAATTATAGAGGATTTTAAAATTGGTATTGTGTCACCACAGTTTTACTGGTATGTTTCGTCACCCTATTACCAGTTTTTGGGACTTATTGCCAAGGAGCTGCGAGATAATAAATTTATTAAAATTGATGGAAAGCGATTTGAGGTTTCCAATGTGCAATTCATAACCGCTCCTTCATTCGATAAATCTGAAGCACAATTCACCTGTCTTTCCCCAGTGACGGTTTATAAAAAATTATCCGATCGTTGTGATCAGGGCAAGGGTATGTACAAAGACCATTACTTAATGCCTGAAGATGGTGTCGAGTATTATAAATCTCTGAAAAGAGATTTAGAAAATAAATATTACATGATATGGAAAAAGAAGTATTCAGATATAGATTTCAGAATGGAGTTTGATAAGAAATACATAAAGAAAAGAAGGAATAAAATCAGTAAAGTAATCTATTTAAATCATAATGAGAAAAGCCCAAATCATGTTAAAGGAGTTTTGGCCCCATTGCATAATCAGGCTGATCCTGAAGTGCTCCAGCTTATTTATGATGCAGGTTTAGGGCAACTAAATAGCCTAGGCTTTGGAATGGTGGAAACGGTAAATGAACCAAAATATTAAAAAGAACTATAAATCATCTCTATCCCTCTTCTAAAGATTAATACTATCTGGTATGTCTTTACACTTATCATCTTAAAGAGATACTTAACTTACCTGCAAAGTTAGGTGTCTCTTTTTTTTTATATTCTAAGCAATTCCTCAAAATAAAATATAAATTATTCATTATTTATCGGAAAATTGCCTTGAACCGACAGTTCACCCTTGAAGCATAGAGA
>WJIP01000095.1 GCA_014730185.1 Caldithrix sp.
CCCCATCAATCTGCCCGTGCCGTCGTAATACGTTACCAATTTTATCATGCATAAAAACATGTACAAGCTCATGACGCACAACCCGCCGGAAGCGTTTTAAATCACCATTGCTGGGTACGACCACCCGACCTTTCATAAATTTCTATTCAACTTTTACATTAATGACCATGTTTTTAACAGACAAGATTTCAAACTACATAATAATTAAGATTGTTTCGGGTGTGACAAATTAATTATTAAATGCACAATTAAAGCAATGCAGTAAACGAGTATAATATATTCCAATTGAATATTGTTTGAGACAATATATGACTTTTTCATAATTGTAAAATACTGATTAGATTAAAAGTGCATATTCTAATATAAGGCAGGAGAATGAATTAATGCAAAAGATACTGGTAACCGGTGGAGCCGGATTCATAGGTTCGAATTTTGTGCGGTACATGTTAAATAATTATGAAAATGTGCACATTATCGTATTGGATGCCCTGACGTATGCCGGTAACAGAGAAAATCTAAACGATTTGGAAAGCGATCCCCGGTATATTTTTTATCATGGGGATATTACAGATCGAAAAGTGGTAAATAATTTAATGAGCAATGTAGATACGGTTGTTAATTTTGCCGCTGAAACCCATGTCGATCGCTCAATACACAAAGCGGGCGAGTTTATCAATACGGATGTTAAAGGGACATTTGAGTTATTAGAGGCAGCCAAAACCTATAAAGTAGAGCGATTTTTGCATATTTCCACTGATGAAGTCTATGGATCCATTCTGGATGGATCTTTCAAAGAAACCGATCCTTTGGAACCCAATAGCCCCTATTCTTCCAGTAAAGCTGGCGGTGACTTATTGGTTCGTTCTTATTTTGTGACATATGGATTACCTGTGTTAATTACGCGTAGTTCCAATAATTACGGACCGTATCAGTATCCGGAGAAATTGATCCCTTTATTTATAACCAATGCTATCGATGATATACCGTTGCCATTGTATGGGGATGGTAAAAATATTCGTGATTGGATTTACGTGGAAGATAATTGTTCCGGCATTGATGCCGTCTTACAAAAAGGTGAGATTGGTCAAACTTATAATATTGGTGGAGGCAACGAGCGCGAAAATATCTATATTACCGAAAAAATTCTCGATCTGTTGGGTAAACCCCGATCGTTAATTAAACCTGTAAAAGACCGTCCTGGTCACGATAGGCGGTACTCCATCGATACATCGAAAATTCGCGAAATAGGCTGGAAACCGGAATATGATTTGCAGGATGGTTTAAAAGCAACCGTTGATTGGTATGTGAAAAACGAAGCATGGTGGCGTCAAATTAAAGAAAAAAGCGAAGCTTATAAAGCATTTTATGACGTGCAATATAATAATAATAAATAATCGATAAACGTTTTGACCCAAAAATACCATTTATTTTTTGGATATACTTGAGAGATAAAATTCTGATTGATTAAATTTTATCATGTTAGACAACATAAGGACTGAAACCACTAATGAAATAAAATGAAAGCAAGGTATTAAGGTATGTTCTAAATTTGATTTGATTTTGGTGAGAGGCTTTAATAATTTTAGGGCTGCTGAAAAAAACGGGGCCCATAGCTCAGTTGGTTAGAGCAACCGACTCATAATCGGTTGGTCCGGGGTTCGAGTCCCTGTGGGCCCACACATTAATTAGACGCTGTGCTAAAACTATGAAAAGAAAATACATTATTCTCTATTCCTCGAAATATAAAAAAGAGAACAAAAAAGTGCATCTGGCAAAGTTTGGGTGCACTTTTTTTTATGCTTAAAAGTATACAGGAGGCTTCAATTGGAACAAACGTTGTATGGATTAATTGAATTACAAGAGGTGGATAATCGTCTTGATGAATTAAAAGATGCACGTGGCGATCTTCCATTAATTGTAGAAGAGTTAGAATATAAGCTCAGTAATAAAAAAGAAGAGCTTAAAAACTTAAAAGAAGAGCTCAAAGCAGCAAAAGTTAAAAATAATGAGATGGAATTAGCTATAGAAGAAGCCAGAGAGCGTCTTGAAAAATATGACGAACAACTCTACCAGGTAAAAACAAATAAAGAGTATGATGCCATTACAACCGAATCCGAACATGCCCGACAAAAAATGGAAGAGAGCAAAAACGAACGAGATAATATTCAATACACCATAGAAGAAATAGAGGAAAGAATAACAGAGCTGGAGTCGGAAACTGACAAGCTCGAGGGTGAGCTGGAAGAGAACAAAAGCGAGTTAAAAGTGAAATTGGAAGGTACTGCAGAGGAAGAAAATCTCCTCAAACAAGAACGCAGTATTATCGTAGAAAAAACAAATCCCAGCATAGTTTCAACTTATGAGCGGGTAAGAGATGCCCGCGGGGGGCAGGGGATCGCAAAGATAAATGGGAATGTTTGTGGTGGGTGTTTTTCCTATATTCCACCACAAAAAGTAGTGGAAGTGAAAAAGATGAAGCAGATTTTTACATGTGAAAGTTGCGGTCGTATTTTAGTTTGGGATGACTCAGAAGTGTAAGTAAATCGTTAAAACATAAATTACCCGATCAAATATGGTGGCCGCCGTGATACCATAATATTGCGGAGGAAAGTCCGAACATCACAGGGCAAAACTTTCTGCGAAAGCAGAACCCGTCAGCGTGCTGACGGCGGGCCAGTGTCACAGAAAATGTACCGTCCGTTTAAAGCGGATAAGGGTGAAAAGGTGGAGTAAGAGACCACCGCTTCCTTTCGGCAGAAAACACAATGACGGAAGGCCTGATAAACCCAGTTTGATGCAAGGCCAAATAAAGAAGGATTCCCGCGGGGAAGCGTAAAGCCCAATGCGCGTTCTGCGATTGCCGAACACACTTCAGGGTAGGTTGCTTAAGTTTGCCGGTAACGGTAAACTAAGATAAATGGCCACGATCCTGTCTCAGGATACAGAATTCGGCTTATTCATTTGATCGGGTTATTCTAAATTTGGTCCAAACATGATATACCAGTGGGTACTTCCAAGGCATGTCGAAAAAAACCTTCTCCTGGAAATAACCGAGAAATTTAACTTCCATCCAATTATCGGCCAAATTTTATATAACCGTCAAATCGACACGCCCGAAAAAATTGAACGATATTTTCAATCCAGTTTATCGGATTTGTACGATCCCTTCCTTTTTAACCAGATGAATGATGCGGTCGAGCGCATTATAAAAGCATTGCGAGAAGGTGAGCATATCTTAATTTATGGTGATTATGATGTTGATGGAGTAACCAGTGTTTCCATCTTATATGATGGATTGTTCCGCCTTGGGGGTAAAGTATCTTTTTTTATTCCCGATCGATTTAAGGAAGGTTATGGTGTCACCATAGATGGTATTAAGGCTGCAAGTAAGCGGGCGATATCACTAATAATTACGGTGGATTGTGGCATTACTGCTGTGAAGGAAGTAGCTTCGGCAAGAGAATTCGGTATCGATGTTATTGTCTGTGATCATCATGAAGCTAGCGATACTTTACCGGATGCTCACGCCATCATCAATCCTAAAACGCCGCATTCAGGCTATCCATTTACAGAACTGGCCGGTTGCGGAGTAACCTTTAAAGTCTTGCAGGCACTGGCCATACGTGTGGGGTATTCGGCTAAATTTGCATATCGATATCTGGATCTGGTGGCAATTGGTACCGCAGCTGACATTGTTAAATTAGTTGATGAAAACAGGATATTGGTTAAACATGGTCTGGATAAAATCAACCGAAATCCACGTCCAGGTATATTTGCATTACTGGAAAGCTGTAATGTATTAAATCGATCAGTAACCGTTAGTATGATTGTTTTTGTGTTGGCACCCAGATTAAATGCGGTGGGCCGTATTTCCAATGCTAAAAAAGCTGTTCACTTATTAACTACCGCTAGCTATCAACAAGGGCGTAACATTGCCCGCATTCTGGAAAAAGAAAATAAGCAACGTAAAAGTATCGATGAATTAACCCTGGAAGATGCGAAACAGTACATTGAAGACCATCTTGATATCAGTAAAAAACGAATTTTGGTACTTGCAAAAGAAGACTGGCATAATGGAGTCATTGGTATTGTTGCATCCCGCCTGATGGAATTATATAACCGACCAGTCATACTCATATCCATACAAGATGGGATCGGAAAAGGATCGGCCCGCTCATTACCCGGATTTGACATTTATGCGGCTTTGCATCAAACAGAAAATTTGCTGGATAGTTATGGCGGACACAGGTATGCTGCCGGTATTACAATTCGCAAGGAAAAAATTGCTGAATTTGACCGTAATATTAATGCGTTAGCCGAAAAAGAATTGAAAGCGGTTGAAATGATTCCGAAATTAAGTATCGATGCGGAAATTAAACTGGATCGATTAGATATTAAGTTTATTAACGATCTGAAAAAAATGGCGCCCTATGGTCCTGAAAATATGAGACCGGTTCTTTTATCTTCGGGTTTAGGTACGTCGGGCGGCGTTTCTGTCGTAGGTAATAATCATCTCAAAACAAAATTTAAACAAAATGGTGTGGTAATTGATGCCATTGGTTACAAGATGGGTAAATATTTGTATAAATTTAAACAGCCCTACACCCATTTGAGTTGTGCCTATGTTCTGGAAGAAAATTTTTGGCAAGGGCAAAAAACATTACAAATGAGAATTAAGGATTTTGAGGTCTATTAATGGACGAAAATAACAATAATCAAAGTGCCCGGGAAGAACCGGAAAACAATAAGAAAAAAGATGAAAATCAGGGCTTATTATTCGATCGGCTTCGCAAACAGAGGGAGTCCAAAAAAATCGAACTTCAGGAAATTGCAGATAAAACACATATAAATATTAATTATCTGCGAGCTATTGAAGAGGGAAATCTTGATGCCATACCGGATGTGTACGATAAACTTTTTTTTAATACTTACCTGGATTATATAGAGCCGGATAATCGGGATGAAATATTTGAAGAGTTTAAAAGCCTTCGCAAAGAGAAGAAACCAAAGTACACAACTACCATTCGCAGGGTTAAATCCATAAATCGAGATCCCCAAAAATTAAAGCTCATGCATCGTTTATACATCATTATTCCTATTGTATTGGTTTTAGTCATTCTGGGTATATTGGCAATAAATACTTTAAGGGTACAATCCGATGAATCCTCAGAAATCGATGAAATTTCTGCCCGGGATATTGTTGAAGAACTTGAGTCGAATGATGAACCCAAGGAATCAACTCAAATACCTATTGAGAGTAATGATGAGAAGCAGGAAGTTGTACAAGAACAAGTGGATGTGACATTAATCGGTATAGATACAAGCTGGGTACGATATGTCAAAGACCGCGCGGATACCAGCGAATATTTGATGAGACAAAATGACCGGGTTAATTTACAGGCCGATTCAACGATGCATTTCATCGTAGGTAATGCTGCAGGAATCAATTTTACGATAAATGGCGAATCGATTGGCGTTTTGGGATCCAAAAACCAAGTTATCTCGAATTTGAAAATTACCAAAGAAGGAATTGCCGATAAACGCTTCAAAAATACCGTAGAGGGGGAGGGAAGAGAATGAAAACCATTCGGTTAAGGAGTATTGTACACATTATGGTTCTTATTACAGTCTCATTGGGCCAACTGAGTTCACAAAATATTGAATCTCAGGGTGAAAAAATGCTACTCGGTTCGGTATCGGAAGGGCAACTTTATAAAACATTTCCGGATTGGAAAATAGAGAAAGACTTTTATTTAGTAGACAGTTCGTTTATCATGTGGGCAAAAGAGGTGGATTGGAATGCCATTTCGGTGCATATTTGGTTGGGAACCTGGTGTGGTGATAGTGAGAGGGAAGTCCCACGGTTTTTTAAAGTTATGGATGAAAGTGGGATGGGTGATCAAATAGAAATTAAAATGTTTGCTATTGACCGAGAATTTTCTGCTCCCAATATGAATGCCGCTAAGGCTAATGTTCAATATGTACCTACCTTTATCTTTTATAAAGAAGATAAGGAAGTCGGTCGTATCATTGAAAAGCCCGAAAAGTCTCTGGAGCGGGATATTATAAAAATATTACAAAATTAAACACTGCATTCTAAATACCAATTAATGGTTGAATTATCTAATACAAATATAACTGAACATTTATTGTGATTCGTAAAGCGTCTATAATAATCTATTGTTTCGGTTGGGTTTTCCTGGCATTTTGGCCTTTGTATGCTGGTTTCAGACCAGTTGACGGACAGCAGTCCATGGTGGTGAGTGTGGACTCTCTGGCAAGCCGGGCCGGCTTAAAAGTATTACAAGAGGGAGGAAATGCGATAGATGCGGCAGTTACCGTTGGTTTCACACTGGCGGTTACGTATCCCTCTGCCGGAAATATTGGCGGCGGTGGCTTTATGGTTATAAGGACTGCCAATAATTCTTTTCATGCAATAGATTATCGGGAAAAGGCTCCCATAACATCGGCAAAGGATATGTTTTTAGACGGTGCGGGTAATGTAATTAAAAATGCCAGCGTAAACGGTTATTTAGCTGTAGGTGTTCCCGGTACTGTTATGGGATTGTGGCAGGCGCATAAAAAATTTGGTAGCTTGCCTTGGGATCGGTTAGTGCTTCCGGCCATACAACTGGCCAAAAATGGTTTCAAGGTAGGTCCTGATCTTGCCCAACAATTGGAAAATTTTTCAGAGCCACTCCATAAAAGTAAAGCTGTAGGTAATGTGTTTTTCGAAAATGGTAAAACATTGTCCACCAATCATAAACTAAGACAACCTCAATTAGCCGCGACCTTAAAACGGATCGCTAAGAATGGTGCAGATGGGTTTTATAAAGGCGAAACAGCCCGTTTAATCGCAGATGATATGATTCAGAATGGTGGGCTAATTTCACAAAATGATTTGGATGAATACGAAACGGTTTGGCGGAATCCGATATATATCCGCTACCGAGGATATGATATTTACTCGATGCCACCGCCCAGTTCAGGTGGCGTGGTACTTGCTGAAATTTTAAATACTGCGGAGCTGTATCCATTGAATCAATACGGGCATAATTCAGCCGGATACGTACATACATTGGTTGAGATCGAAAGACATGCCTATTACGATAGAGCTCGGTATATGGGAGATACAGATTTTATAAAATTCCCTATTAAAAAATTAATTTCCAAATCGTATGCGAAAATTATTAAGGCAAAAATTAATCCTTTTGTTGCAGGCAAATCTGAAAAATTTGACCCGATTTTTTCTCCTGCATTGGAATCGGAAGAAACAACGCATTTTTCTATCATCGATAAATGGGGTAATGCTGTATCGAACACCTATACATTGAACGCTAGTTTCGGAGCAAAAGTGATGGTAAGGGGTGCTGGGTTTTTACTGAATAATGAAATGGATGATTTTAGCATTAAACCCGGAGTGCCTAACATATATGGTTTAATCGGGAATGATGCTAATGCCATTGCTCCCCAAAAGCGCATGTTGAGTTCCATGACACCGGTAATTATACAGAAGAATGATCGATTGTTTGCCGTTTTAGGGTCACCCGGCGGGTCAACTATCATTACCACCGTGGCTCAGATAATAATCAATTTAATTGATTTTGAGATGAATATCCGGCAAGCTATTGAGGCACCTCGTTTTCATCATCAATGGTTGCCAGATGTGGTATACCATGAAAAAAGAGGTTTAAATATGGACACCATACATATTCTTAAAGGTTGGGGATATCGGCTAAAATCTCGCAGCGATTTAGGACGCGTGCAAGGGATTCATTTGGATATGGATGAACATGCGAACATACTTAAAGGATGGAGTGACCCAAGAGGCAGCGGAGCTGTATCCGGTAATTAATTTTTCCTGAATAATTGATGGGCGTCAATTGAAATACTATGAGAACAGGAAATTTTACGGAAGCAAAATATAGAAATTGTTTTTTATACAATCAAACTTTAGATTCATTTCTCATCAATATCGGTTTTATGAAAATGAATGCCAAACATGTAATTTAGGATAAGGAAAGTTATGACTAAAAAAAACGCTCAGAAGAATATAAAAGATAAAAAGAAACAAACCCAGGATAAAGAAACCAACAACGAATTATCTACCGTGGAAATAAAAACAAATCGTGCTTATAAAAAAATGCTCAAAACGATGAGTTGGACTGTTGGTATAGCATTCGTGTTGGTGATATTGCTTCCGGAGTTTAATAAAGATATTCTGGATTCCATCACACGATATATCTTTCTTGTAGGAATTGTTACCTTACTTGTATTTATTATTATTGAATTTATTGGTGATTCTATAAAAAAGTTGATTCGAATCTTAATCATTAAGTCTCAGGGTGATAACTGAACGCTTTTTAAGTATTGGCCATCAGGCAAAATAAGATGCATAAAATTTTAATCATAGATGATGACAGCGATATCCGGCAGACGCTAACAGCATTATTAGAAACTGAGGGTTATGAAACTGCTGTGGCCGATTCGGCTCAGGCTGGTGAAGAACAGCTGAATAATGAGCAGTTTTCAACGATATTGCTGGATATATTTTTACCCGATTCCAGTGGTATTGATTTCTTAACAGAAATACAGAAAAAAGGAGTAATAGCACCCATAATCATTATAACGGGCAGTTCAGATCTCAAATTAGCCCGTCAAGCTTTGCGGCTGGGCGTTTTTGATTACTTGGTAAAACCTTTTAAAGATGATACTTTACAACAGGTCGTCCGTAAAGCAGTGGATCATAATTATTTATTGGAAGAAAAGATTGCTCTGGAAGAACAAAACCGGCGCTACCAGACTGAATTGGAAAAAATGGTTGAAACAAAGGTGGCTGAGCTTCGGGAGTCGGAACAAAAATACCAAAAACTAATAGAGCAATCATTGGTGGGTGTTTTCATCCTACAAGATAATGTGTTTAAATATGTAAATAATAAGTTTTGTGAAATATTGGGCTATACCTCTGATGAAGTTGTAAACCAGAAACACCTTGCCGATTTTGCCTTGCCGGAATATAAAAGTATGGTCAAGACGGCCTTGCAGGGATTAAAACACGGGCAAGCAAAACCTTTTAATTTTAAAGTTATATCCAAAGAAGGGCAGGAGCTCATTCTGGAGATCTGGGCGGGAATGATTCAGTACGAAGGTCATACTGCAGTACAAGGCCTGCTTTCCGATATCAGTTATTGGCATTATAGTAAACTTCGGGAACGTCGTCTGGAACTGGAGTTATTGCAAGAGAATAAAATGTCAGCCATTGGTCGTCTGTCAGCAGGGATTTCACACAACCTCAATAATCCAATATCAATTATTCAGGCAAACGCTGAATTGTTAAAAATGCGATCTGGTAGTTCCCCGGAGCTTGAAAAGATTATTAAGCAAACACAGCGAATGACTGATTTGATTAATACCATAGTGAAAAAAGGTAAAAAAGAACAAGATACTCAAAAAATGAACATCAATATTAACACCCTTTTAGAGGAAGAGTTGGAGTTCTTAAAAGCAAATCTTTTTTATAAACACCAAGTAGATAAACAATTTAGCTTTGCTGAAAATTTGCCTAATATTAAAGGAATTTATAGTGATTTTTCTCAATCTATTAATGCCATCATTATGAACGCCATAGAGGCGATGCAAGACTCCGAACTGAAGACTTTACATATTAAGACTGATTTTAATGATAATTTTATCTATGTTCATATTGAAGACACAGGTGTTGGAATTAAAAAAGCGGATTTGGATCGTATATTCGAGCCTTTTTTTAGTACCAAAATGAACCAGAAAAGTAGCGAACAAAATCAACCACAAAATGTAGGTGCTGGTCTTGGGTTGAGTATTGTATATAAATTACTATATCCGTACAAGATTAAAATGGATATTAACAGTGTCCCCGACGAAGGGACCAAATTTATTCTGCAAATACCTTACCAATAAAGGTGTTTAATAGGTTATGACCGATTAAGTAAATCCGGAACAAGGTTTATAAGTGCACGTGAGTATATAAGCTATTCAGTGGTAACCATCGTTTTGGATAGCCGTTTTTCTGGTAAATATGGCCTGTATTCAGGTATCACTTGCTGTAATTTTTGATATATACCGTCACTATTTTGAGATTCAGCAAGTCGTATATAATCATCAATGTGTTGGCTCATTAAATCCCAATGATTGTAATGACTGCCGACAGCCATTGTAATTTTGCTGTGACTGGTCTGTAGCGGCACTTCGCCTTCATTCCATAATTCTTCATATAATTTTTCTCCGGGTCGCATTCCAATATATTCGATGGGAATGTCTTTGTCTGGTTCATAACCGGATAGTTTAATTAATCTATGAGCTATTTCAATCAGTTTAATGGGTTCTCCCATATCAAGCACAAAAATATCGTTTCCGGAACTCATTTTAGTAGCTTCCATTATAAGTTTTACCGCTTCAGGAATAGTCATAAAGAAACGTTGCATATCAGGATGAGTAATCGTCAAAGGCCCGCCACGCGCAATTTGTTTTTGAAAAAGGGGAATTACACTACCGTAGCTGTTCAACACATTGCCGAAGCGTACAGTTAGCATTTTTGTCTTGGATTTTGCCGAATAAGATTGCAATATCAGTTCGGCCATGCGTTTGGTAGCTCCCATAATAGACACGGGATTTACAGCCTTATCCGTGGAAATCAATACGAATTTATCGGCTCCATGATTTTCAGCCATAATCATCATATTGTAAGTACCGATAATATTGTTTCGTAATGCTGCTTCCGGATGTAACTCCATTAATGGCACGTGTTTGTAAGCTGCAGCGTGAAAAATTATATCCGGTTTATACTCGGAAAGTATTCGGTTCATTTTATTACTGTCTAAAACATCAGCTATCAAAGCTTTGTAAGGCGTTACACTTTTCAAAGATCTTAATTCATTATCCAAATAAAAGAGGCTGTTCTCCGTTCGATCGACACAAATTAACTGGATGGGTTGAATATCCATGATCTGACGAGCTAATTCAGAGCCAATAGACCCCGCAGCACCTGTAATCAGGACAGTTTTATCACGTAAATACTCAGCGATTTTATTAACTTCAATTTCGATGGGAGTGCGATCTAACAGGTCTTCCACCCGAACCTCCCGAATCTGGGTGACGCGAACAAAACCATTCACAATTTCTTTCGGACCAGGAACTGTTTTAAAAGGAATCTCGCTTTGCTCACAAACATCGACGATATGGCGCATCTGTTTGGGCGGGGCAGAAGGAGTGGCTATGATTATTTCATCAGCGTAAACCTTTTTGGCAAATTCGGCTAACTGATTGGTATTACCAATAACTTTAACTCCATGAATTTTTGTATGCAATTTACGCGGTGCGTCATCAATGATAGCAACCGGATAATAACCAAGTTCCGGATCGTTCTTCATTTGTCGTATAATCATTTCACCGGCATCACCAGCGCCTACGATAATGGCCCGTTTACGATTAGGGGATGCCAGTGTTGATAGCTTTGCATAAAAACGTGGATAAAAACGCACGCCGCCAAGAAATAAAAATCCAAGCATCCAGAAAATTGCCAATACAGATCGGGGGACCGATAACATATTTACGAAATAAAGATACAGAATAAAAATAACCCATCCCGCTGTCACCGCTCCAAATAAATTTATAAGATCCATTATACTTGAATAGCGCCACTGGCTTTGATTCATGCGTAATAAATTGATAAAAGCTATGGTTGATAATACGGCCACCGGTAAGGTTTTTTTATATACTAAAAAATCCTGAGCCGGAATATCAAAATCAAACCGAATAAGGTATGCCAATGTGTAGGTTATTGTTAAAAAGAATATATCCAGTAAGGTTTTAAAAATTTTCCCTGCAAGACTTATGTTCAAAAAAGCCGGACTTTCGGGGTCAAATTCCTTTTTTAATGATTTTGTCATGCGACCATCATCTCCAAAATAACTATTGTATTTAAATAATAACTTGAGGAAAAAAACGAATTGGTTATGTGCTAAAGTGCACAATTTAAAATTAATTTATAACTTTACACCAAACATTTAATTAGATATGCTCAAATTAGCTTAGAATTAAATTATAGTCAAATCCCTGAATCTTTTACTATTATACCTCGTTTGCATAATTTGATTTTGTGTATAACCCTTTATAACTCAATCACCGACCTCAGTTTTGGATATCAATAAAACAACTTTTTTGGTAAAAGCTTTATTTCGTGTCCAAATGTATGTTTTCTTATTACCTGAAAATCGATGCATACTATCGAGAATGATAATCTATTTCTCAATAAATTTACGATAATTGGTATAACGTTGAAGAATAGCGTTTACATATGTAACAGGCTCCTCACCGCGGCAATATCCATACTCGACCACTGGATCATTAAAATACTTCTCTTTAGATTTTAATAATAAATAGTCTGCAACATTATTATTCCAGAGATCAGGGTCTTTACCGAATTTGCGGGCCAATCTGCGGGCATCCTGTACATGCCCCTGACCCGTATTATATGAGGCAAGAATAAATTTTAATTGCTCGGCACTGTCGGGAATGGCCTTCCAATAATCCTGCAGCCATTGAAGAAAATTAGTGCCAGCTTGAATACTCTTTTTGGGATTGTAGAGATCGTGAATACCATACTGAGCGGCCGTTTTGGGCAAGACCTGCATTAAGCCTTTAGCACCCGCCCATGATTTTTCTTTTGGGTCGAAACGGGACTCCTGATATATTTGGGCAGCTAATAAACGCCAGTCCCATCCGATGTCTTTTGCATAATTTTTAATGTACTCATCATATCGGGATATTTTGTTGCCGGTATGCGAAAAATATTCACTTTTCATTCTGGCCCGGAAAGCGGATCGGTTTTTAAAATATTTATTGTAAATGACATTATATGTTTCGGTACCGCGTACGTCATTGATCCATGCATCAATTTTATCTTTTAAGATGGGCGAAGTCTTGCGCACGGCCCAGGCAATACGCTGGGGTAAACTGACCGCCGTTTTAATATCAATATTGGAGTAGTAAGCCTTATTGATGAGGGCAATGTTTTGATCGGCGATGGTATAATCAATATCGCCTCTGGCTACTTTTTGGATTAATTCGCCAGTACTAAAGTCTCCAGCGATTTCCTGTATGTTAATGGTACCACCAATTTCATCGGTTAAATTTTGCAGGCGATGATAATACGATGAATTTTTTCGGACATGAACTGTTTTTCCAATCAGCTCAATAGGATTTCGTATCAGAGCCGCATCGATTTCATGCCGTTTCATCGTTCTCCATTCTTCAGGTAATCGTTGAATGAGCACTTGACGTATGATATTATGGTGTTCGGTAAAAAGCACTTTTTCCTTACGATTTAGAGTAACCGTCATGCTGTGCGCTACAAGATCGCCGTCTCCTTTATTTAATCGATGGAAAATGCGATTCATATCTTCCACAATTTTTACTTCGAGTTCCAATCCAAAGTTATCCGCCAATTTTTGCAGCAATTCATATTCATAACCCATTGGCTGACCGCGGTAAATAAAATAGCTGGTAGCACTGTAGCCGGTAAGAGCAACCAATTTTCCGCGTTTTTTAATTTGGTCATAGTCGATTTTTACTGGTTTAGGTAGTTTCTCACCTGTTCTTTTATTTCCCGAATTTCGGGGATTCGTTTCGCAGGACATCAACCATAGGATTGCTGCTAGTCCAAAAAACAAAGAAACCATCCGTAAATGATGCATATAAACCTCTTTGGAATACCCTGTAAAATTCCTTAACTTGAATGTTTATTTAGTAGAATTTAAGCAATCTCCCGGAGTAAACAAAATTGATATAGGAGTCATTCGACTTGGAAACAATGGCCACTTTATTTATTAGTGGTATGCTGTTAGGTCTTAGTGGGGCGTTAATCCCCGGCCCGTTATTAACCTTCATTATTTCAGAAACTCTAAAGTACGGGTTTAAAGAAGGTGCAAAATTGTCGTTTGTACCTCTCATAAGTGACGCTCCCATTATCATTGTTGCCGTGGGAGTTATTTATCAACTGGCCAAAATTGATTATATTATCGGGAGCATTGCTGTTTTAGGCGCAATATTTCTCATTTATCTTGGTGTTGAGAGTTTACGCTTTCATCCCGGTGATCAAAACGAAGCACTAAAAGATCAACCTAAATCTCTGCGCAAAGGCATTCTGATGAATTTTTTAAACCCCAATCCTTATATTTTTTGGTTTTCTATAGGAGGGCCAATTATTGTCAAGGCCATGGGCCAGGGCTGGCCGTATCCGGCCTCTTTTTTAATAGCGATGTACGTATTTATGATCGGAGCTAAAATGATGGTCGCCCGACTGGTTTATTCGGCCAGAAATATCTTAAGAAGCCGTTGGTATATCTTTACGATAAGAACCTTGGGGCTGGCCCTGATTGTTTTCGCTGTAATCTTTTTCACCGAGGGAATAAGTAGATTTTAGTACTGATAATGGATAAACAACCCACAAAACGTAACCCGGCCGTGATTATTCGTTATTCCATGATGCAACTTCCGGAATTTCTGGGTTTAGTGCTGATTTTGCTGATATCCAGATACTGGTTCGTACTTAGTGAGAATATTTATATCTATATCATTCTCATATGGATCTTTAAGGATGTTATTCTGTATCAGTATATGTGGCCGGCCTACATACCTCAGAAGCATAAAAACACGATTAATAGTATGATCGGAAAACGGGGCTATGTGTTACAAACCGTTCGCAGAAAAGGATATGGTATAGTCAATGGCGAAGTGTGGCAAATTGAGTCCGAAAACAAAGAAATTGTATTGGACAAGGGTGATTTGTTTACAGTTTTAGATAGTGAGGGACTTTGTTTGATTGTAAAACCCGACCATAAAACGCTCAGAGAAAAATAAGGAGGCATGGTTGTTAAAAAATGTAGAAGCTGTATTGCTTGATCTGGATGATACGCTGCTGGATACGAATATCGAAGCTTTTGTTCCCCGATATTTGCAAGCCCTTGGACATCATTTACACAAATTCCTGCCGCCGGATGACATGATCCAGTTAATTTTGCAAGCCACCCGGCAAATGGTACAAAATAATGATGCTTCCCGAACCAATGAACAGGTATTTATGGAATATTTTTTTAAGCATCTCGATGTCCAACCCGCTGACATTTTACCCCACATTAAATATTTTTATGATCAGTTATTTCCGGAATTGCAAACGTATACAAAACCAATCGACGGTGTTTCCGATCTTGTTAATACCCTGGTTCGGCAAAAATACAAACTGGTTATTGCTACCAATCCATTGTTTCCTGCAAAAGCTATTTATCATCGCATAAGATGGGCCGGGTTAACCGAAGAATCCTTTAACCTGATAACAACCTATGAAAACTCGCATTTTACCAAGCCGAATTACCGTTATTTTGAGGAAATTCTTGCCCAAATACAAGTTAAGCCTCAACATGCAATTATGGTCGGTGATGATCCCTTAAATGACATTAAACCGGCGGATAAAGCGGGTTTACAAACCTTTTGGATTAACGGAAAAGATAAGGGAACGAACAAAGGTACATTATCTGATTTTCAGAAATGGATTGCCACTGCACAGTAGTTGGTGGATGAGACTTACATAATCCTGCCGTTAATTTTTCAGTTTCGGGAAACAATTTATTAAATATTCTGTGGAATTTTCTTTCAGTCTAAGACGTCACAATGTATTGAATGTATAAACAGATAGTTAATGAAATGATTAACCGAAAAAATATGCGGTTATTGGATAATACACCAGAGCAAAGGAACGTTGAGATTATATG
Source organism: Caldithrix sp. (assembly GCA_014730185.1). GTDB lineage: Bacteria > Calditrichota > Calditrichia > Calditrichales > Calditrichaceae > WJIP01. Next base: position 15,804 of record WJIP01000095.1, read on the forward strand.
ACTGATAAAAGCAAGAAGAACACCAATCAATTAATTAATGAAACCAGCCCCTACCTTTTACAGCATGCTCATAATCCCGTCGATTGGTATCCCTGGAATGCTGAGGCTCTGGAAAAATCCCGCAAAGACGATAAACCTATTTTATTAAGTGTTGGGTATGCCGCTTGCCACTGGTGCCATGTGATGGAAAAGGAGTCGTTTGAAAATGAACATATTGCGACGATCATGAACGAACAGTTTGTCAATATCAAAGTTGACCGGGAAGAACGCCCGGACATTGACCAGCTGTATATGACCTTCGTGCAAATGTACACAGGTGGCGGCGGCTGGCCTATGACGGTATTTCTGACCCCCGATCAGAAACCGTTTTTCGGGGGTACCTATTTCCCGCCGCAAGATCGTTACGGCAGGCCGGGATTTGAACGCATCCTTAAGACTGTTGCCAATTTTTATCATCAGGAGAAAGATAAATTACATCAAACACTGACCCAGGTCGATGCGGCGTATAAACAGATTATGGATGAACATGGTGAAGGTGCTGAAGTCAATCAGGACACATTAACGCAATCTGTGGCCAGGCTGGAAACCATGTATGATGCAAATAACGGGGGCATAGGCCAGGCGCCTAAATTCCCGGCGGTACAGGTCTTTAATCTGTTCCTTCGTCTGTATAAATCCAGTGGTCAAGAAAAATATCGGGATATGGTCCTTCTAACCCTGAATAAGATGGCCGACGGCGGTATTTACGACCAGCTAGGCGGAGGATTTTCGCGTTATTCGGTAGATGAACAATGGTTAGTGCCCCATTTTGAAAAGATGTTGTATGATAATGCCCAGTTGGTTCAGCTCTATTTGGATGGGTATCTGGTTTCCGGAAATACCCGCTATCTGCATGTTGCGCAGGAAACGCTTGATTTTGTGCAAAGGGAGCTAATGACCACAGATGGTGGATTTATGAGCAGTATTGATGCGGATAGTGAAGGCGTTGAAGGCAAATTCTATGTCTGGGATCAAAAAGAAATTTTTGACCTGCTTGGTGAAATGAACGGAAAAATTTTCTGTCAGCGTTACGGCATAACTGCCGGAGGAAATTTTGAAGGTAAAAATATCTTACATATCAGTAAAGACTGGAAATCGTTGGCCCGGACATTTGGTTATTCTCCCGATGAATTAATGGACATTATCAACCGGGGGAAAAAAGTTCTTTTTGAACAACGTAAAAAACGAATACGTCCTAAGACGGATACCAAAATCATTGTTTCATGGAATGGGTTGATGTTATCGGCTTTTGCCAGAGCCTTCCAGATCACACGAAAAAATACTTATAAGAATACGATCACAAAACATATTACGTTTCTGTATCATACATTTCAGGTTGATGGCCGTTTGCTGCATGTTTACGGTAAAGGAAAAACAAAACACGACGCTTATCTGGATGACTATGCCAATCTCATAAACGGATTGCTGGATGCTTATGAAGCATTATTTGATGCCTCATATCTCAAATGGGCCTTGGAGCTAACGGAAACAGTCAATCAGGAATTCTGGGATAATAGAGGCAACGGGTATTTTTATACCTCCAAAGATCAACAACAACTGCTGCATCGTATGAAAGACGAAGGAGATCAATCACTACCCTCGGCAAGTGGGGTTATGCTTCTCAATATGCTACGGTTGTATTCGGTCACGGAAAACGATAAGTATATTGAGAAAAGCGAACAACTGTTTCAAAAATACGGCGGTCAGTTTACTCGTAATCCCTTCGCTTATGCCAGTTATTTGAATGCCCTCGATTTTTATCTGCAAAAACCCCGAGAGATATTATTAGTATCACCGGATGATACCCATTTACCAGAGCATTGGTTGGATATCTTATATAACAGCTATCGTCCCAATAAAGTTGTTCTGCATCATGCAGATGGGGAACAAAACCCGCATATCACAGCATCATTTAGTAAAAATCGCAGTACAGTGGACAAGCAATTGACAGCATATGTTTGTCATAATTTCTCCTGCAGTCTGCCGGTTACTTCCGTAAAAGAATTATCCCGACTGCTTCCCTGATTGTTTATCCAGCATAATGCTCTATATTGCATAATAGATAATACGAAAATGCCGGATCATGAATCCGAATATTTTTTGTAGATTGACTAAAGCCAATGAAGCTTGAAGTGCCGTTGACTCGGTTTAGTGCCTATCAAAGGTGATAGAGCTCCATACTTTACTGCAACCAATCCAGGGTTTAAACCTATTGGTTAACCATTTTCACTCACGAAAAATCAAATGCATTGCGTATCATTATAGACTACACGGTTTTTTGTAACCTTACCTTTAAACGGGCCACCACAGAATAAATATTTATTTGACAAAATGAACTTATGTTCATTATTTTTTGATCAACCAATTGATCATAAGTTCATTAATATATCGATTGAATCGATTTTAACCAAAGAATCGACACAAAAGTAAACACAGTGTGAAAAACGGAGTACGAAATGAAAATTGCATTTACAACCAGCGGCAAAGGGTGGAAGGATCCCGTTGACATTCGTTTCGGGCGGGCAAAAGGATTTTTTATTGTTGACACGGAAACCAATGCGACGGACTATATCGATAACAGCGAAAATATGGATACCGCTCATGGTGCCGGAACCAATGCTGCCAAATCAATTATTGATGCCGGCGTTAAAGTATTAATTACCGGTAAGACCGGACCCAAGGCGGGCCAGGTTTTAAAGGCGGGTGGTGTAAAAGTATTAGGAGGTATTGGTTATGCCTCTCTTGAAGAGGCCTATGATCGTTATCAAAAGGGATTATTAACCGAACAGCCATTGGGCTGATGAAAGGAGCTCAAATATGCCATCAGGTGATCGTACAGGTCCCGAGGGTCGCGGACCCTTGACCGGAAGAAGGTTAGGATTTTGTGCCGGCAATGATCGACCTGGCTATACGTCCGGTTATGGTTTTAGCCGGGGATGGGGCCGTGGTATGGGACGCCGTGCATTCGGCAGACATGCTTATCCTGAAGATCTGATACCGGAAAGAACTTATAACAGGGAACAAAATGAAGTGGATAATCTCCGTGAGGAAGTAAAAGGGCTTAAAGCACAACTGAGCGAAATAATTAATCGATTGGATAAAGCGCCGAAATAGCCGGTAAAGGAATACGCAACAACCGCCGGCCTTGAAATATTCGGCGGTTGTTGATTTAGTAGAATGATCCGTGAAGCGTATTCTGATGCTAATTTGTGATACGAACGGGATGACTTTGGGCTTGTACCCAAAAAAGAAATTGACCGGTATAGGTCAGGCCAGTTTACACTAGAGATATGC
>WJIP01000096.1 GCA_014730185.1 Caldithrix sp.
ATAAATATCCGGTCATTTAAATACTTAGCACAAAATTTAGACTTTATACCGGTATACAGTCTTTGACACATATCTCATAAATTCTTTTTATAAACTTTAGATTATATTGATTTGATGCCATTGTCAAAGATAATTTTTGGAAACACAGGCATTTTTCAATAAATTAAATTGATAATTACCTGCCAATTTTGAACTTACTAACTGCATGTGGAGCACTATCATAATGGAGGATTTGATCAACGCAATTATTTTGGGTGTGGTTCAGGGTTTATCAGAATTTCTGCCGATTTCCAGCTCAGGTCATCTTGTTCTTTTTTCTAATTTACTAGGGTTCGAAGAAGAAGGGGTTGCTTTCGAGGTATTTGTTCATTTCGGCACATTACTTTCGGTACTTCTGGCATTTCGTAAAGATCTTTTTGAAATGATCAAAGCACTTTACCTTTTTGGTATTAAAAAAGACAATAATTTCCGTATGTCGTTCATGTGGGATATATACATTATTGTTGGTACGATTCCGGTTGCCATTATCGGATTAACGTTTAAAGACCCCATTGAAAGTTTGTTTACCGATCCCCTTCTGGTGCTTGTTTTTCTATTTATTACAGGTTTCATCATGTGGCTTTCAAAATTCTTTACAGATCGACACAAACCTTTTAATTACGGGCGTGTTCTGGTTATTGGGTTGGCCCAAACCGCGGCTATACTGCCCGGGATTTCCCGCAGCGGGAGCACTATTTTTGCCGGAATTACCATGGGAATGAATCGCGTACAAGTTGCAAAATTTTCGTTTCTGTTATCCATTCCTGCTATTCTGGGCGCTGTGGTTATTAAATTAAACGATTTATTAGCGATGCCTCCTTCTTCCGGGGAAATTATAATCCTAATTGCTGGCACCCTTTCTGCCTTTATTTCCGGTTACGTAGCTATTATATTATTACTGGATGTTGTAAGACGGGGTAAATTGCAATATTTTGGTTACTACTGTTTTATGGTATCTATCGTTGGGTTAGCATGGTATGTGTTTTAAAGGCTAAATTACTTTTTTAGGAGGCTTTTCAAAATCATTAAGCAGATTATAAACGACATATCCAATCATAAAATAGCCAATCTGTATTTTCTATATGGCAGAGAAAAATTCTTTCATGATCAAATCATTAAAATTTTATCGGAAACTTTACTGCCCGATAAAGCGGATCGAGATTTGAACCTATCTGTTTTTTACGGTTCAGAGCATGCTCAAAAAGAAATTATGGCTTCCTGCTATGCCTATCCCATGTTTTCAAAACAGAGGTTGGTCATTGTCAAAGATTTTGATCTGCTTAAAATAAGCGATCCGGATGCTTTGATAAATTATATCCAAAATCCGCAATCGACTACCGTTCTGCTTTTAAGCGCCACCAATAAGGGCCGATCCAAAATCACACAAACCTTAGATAAACATTCCATAAAGGTGGAATGTAAACCCATCCCGGAATATAAACTGGACAATTGGCTGATACAAAGGTGTAAAGACCGGGGAGGTGCGATAGAACCGGCCGCCGCTCACTTTTTAATCCAGCAGGTAGGCTCGAGTCTGTTATCACTGGATCAGGAGTTGCACAAAATCACTGATTTCAAAAACGACAACAGCCGAATAACCGTTGATGATATTGAACAGGTTACCGGTATAACAAGAGAAATATCCATTTTTGCTTTACAAAACATGTTGGGTAAACGGGATCTTGCGTCCAGCTTAAAAATTTGTAATGCATTAATTGAGAGTGGTGAATCGGCCCTGGCCATTAATGCCATTCTTTTTGCCTACTTCCGAAAACTGTTGATGGTCAGCTCTCTGAAAAATCGAGGGTTTAACCGTAACCAAATCATGAATCAATTACATCTAGCAGACTTTCAGGTTAGAGATTTTTTGAAGGCAAGCACCAATTTTACGATTAATCAACTGGAGCGTATCATTGACGGATTGACTGGTTTGGACATGGCAGTAAAAACATCAGCGCGACCGGAGGAATCCGGTTTGCAAATGATTTGTTATAAAATTTGCAGGACATAGCCGGATATTGTAGTTTTAGACAATTCAATTTGGAACTTTCAAAATTATTTAATGTTAAAGAGACGTTTTGATGGTTAAAGTAGAAAATGAAGTTAAATCAACGCAGAATGAAACATCGGATGAACAACTTATAGCTCGTTTTCAAAAGGGTGATAACTACGCTTTTGATTTACTGGTAAAACGCTATAAAGACCCGTTGATGAACTTCATTTTCCGCTTTCTTGGCGACAAAAATGAGGCTGAAGATATTGTTCAGGAAACTTTTTTGCGTTTATATAAGAACAAACATTATTACAAAGAAATAGCAAAGTTTTCGACATGGATTTATACCATTGCCAGTAATCTTGCTAAAACGGAGTTGCGTAAACGGAAACGCAGAAAATTTTTTTCGATACATCAGTTTATGCAGACAGAAAAAGATTATGATATACCCGATGATTCATTTAGCCCTGATCAGCAAGCAAATACGGTTATCACCGATAAACTCATTCAGCAGGCCATCGATAAATTATCGCCTAAATTCAAGCAAGTTATCATTCTGCGAGACATTCAGGAATTTTCATACGAAGAGATTGCCGAAGTCGTTGATATACCTTTGGGAACAGTGAAATCACGCGTAAACAGGGCCCGATTAAAATTACAGGAATATCTGAAAGATTTGGAAATACAACCATAAGGATGAATGGAAAAAACAATGGGAGTTCATGCCTATGACATCATGTGATACCGTACTTTCTAAGCTGTCTTCTTACATAGAGGGTCATTTAAATGCCCCCCAAAAAGACGCCATCTTTGAGCACCTGAAAGAGTGCCATACTTGCAATCGAATTTTTTCCGATGTCACTAATATCAAAAGTTTCTTGCACCGCAGTCAAAAAGTATCCACATCATTAGATTTTGATAAAAATCTTCGTAATAGGATCATTACTGATGGCGGTGCAGGTAAATCCAAAGCTCCCCGTTCAATCTCTTTTGGTTTGTCGGGTGTGGCCGTTGCTGCAATCCTCTATTTTATTGTCAGTACAACTTTCATTACGGGCGATAATCAGGCCAATCCCGGTGATTCCAAAATGCAGATGTCCGGGTATGAACAACAGGAAACACCACCGAATGCAAACAGCGCTCCAGCCATTGCCGATGAGAAGAATGAGGGATCCGTGGAAAGCAAATCAGATACACTTATCCAGAAAAAAGCATTCGACAGCGAACGTATAAACCTGATTGACCAGGAACGCTGAGCACATTAAACGACTTTTACTTGTATTTAAGTTGATTTATAATTAGCTTTGCAGGTTTTTGGAGACGGTTAACTTGTGCGCAAATATATCCTCATATTTATTTTAATTGCCGTTGGGCTTTTTGTTGATTTCCCTTTAGTGGGGAATTTCGCCAATTCCGTTCTCAAAGTTATTATTTTTATTGCGCTTTCATACTTGTTGTATTCTCTGTACCAGGAATACAATTTCGATGTTTCTAACGTTTACGAGTCGTTAGAAACAGACGAACCGGAAATTTCTGATGAAGATCAAATTCAGCCGGAACCGTTCATTGACATAGAGCCTGGATATCTTAAA
>WJIP01000097.1 GCA_014730185.1 Caldithrix sp.
AAAATTGGTGACGGCAAACTATGGGGAAATGAAAATGAAGAAAAATAACATACATTATTCGATTTGGAGTTCACTATGCAAGTTAAACAATTATCCGAAGTCAAAACCGATCAACAGCAGGCCGCCGTTATCGGTGTTTGCGCGACCTGCGATCCACGTATCGACAATCAATCTCGCACACGCGCTAAAAATATTATTAAACTTGTAGCGGAAAAATTGGCGGCGTTTGTACACTATCCGGATGGTAAGCCGGTGCCTATTGTTTTTTCGGACACCTTAATCGATGGTGAAAAACAGGCGGATCAGGTGGCAAGACAGTTTAAACAGGCCGGAGTTAATATTTTAATCTGTGTTCCGGATACGTGGGCCTTTCCCCAATTAACCATTTTATCTTTATTGAGTCATTTTCCCAAAGAAACACCGCTAAATTTTACATGTGGTAACAGCGGGCCCCGTCCAGGAGTTGTTTTTACGCATGCTGTTTCCGGTGCCGTGGCTCAGCAGGGCCGCCTGATGCACATAAATGTGGGTAACTGGGACGATACCGGATTGGAACCGAATATCCGAACCAATACCATAAACAGTTTAGTGGACTGGGCCTATGCAGCGGTTACCTATCAGGCTTTAAAAGGAAAACGAGTGGTGATATTCGGCCATGATTCCATGGGCATGGAAACCGCACTGACACATGTTTTGCCCACACGGGAAACATTCGGACTTGAAATCACCCGGTTGGATATGAAATTGCCGGCCGACATGTTAATGAAAAAATCTTATGACCAGAATGAACTTAAGGCCCTTCGGAACTGGCTGGATACCTATGTCGGTGACCGGATCGAAATCGAAACCGAAGAACAAAACGACAAATTTAATCAAAGTCTGGCTATGTATTTAATCGTTCGGGATTTAATGCAGGATCTCAATGCAGTGGGCGGCGGTTTTATGAGTCAGCTGGAATGGGGTTCCGACCTGCGCGGTCTGCCGCTGCCCGTTGCTGATGTCATGGAATCACTCTTCAATTCCACCTTCGATCATAACGGGGAAAAACCGGTAATGCCCTTTGCCACCGAAGCCGATACCCAGGCTTTGCTGACCATGTTATTCACAACATGGCTGTCCGGCGGCAATCCTCCTTTATTTATGGATTTCCGCAAAGTGTGGGAGCCCTGGGAAATCAAGCAACTGGCCGACTCCAAAAATCTTAAACTTCCAGGGAAACATGATTGGGAAACACGCGGACTGGTGGATGGCAACAATTCCGGATCGGCTTCTTTCGATTGGGCGGCCAAACCGGGTACGCCTTTAAAACAAATTATGCAAAACATCCGCTTCCCTCTTGCCAATCATGAATATTTTCCGGGGGGCGGTAATTCCGTTTCATTTATTAGTCCCGGGGGTATCCCTGGTATTGCCGCCCGCCTGGCTTACAGTAACCTTTCCGGAATGTTTTCGCTGGTTTGGGATGAAGCTGAAACGGTCGAAGTGCCGATAGACCTGGCCACCTTACTGAGTAATAGTACCGATCCCACATGGCCGCACACCTTTCTCACCCCTAAACATGCTACGATGACGGAATACAAACAATACGCCCCGGCCAATCATCTTCACATGACATGGGATCTAAATACGCCTCGCTTACAATACTGGACGGATTTAACCAATGTATTTTCAGCCACCCCATGGGAAGCTATGCCTGATTTCAGAGAAGGTATTGATCGGCCTTTACCTCTTTTGTATGTGATTAACGGCGGAGAAACGCAGGCCAAGCTTTTACGTACAAGGAAACCATGAGTTTACTGCACTTCGAACATATTAGCAAAGCATTTTCCGGTGTAGAGGTGCTGCACGATATCAACTTATCGATCTATAAAGGTCAGATTGTTGCACTACTGGGAGAAAACGGCGCCGGAAAATCCACGCTGATGAAGATTTTGTGCGGCATACTAACCGATTACGACGGCAATATTATCCTCAACGGCCAACGAATATATTTTAAAAATCCACGTGATGCAGAAAATGCGGGCATCTCCATAATTCATCAGGAGCTGAACCTGGTACCGGATTTGAGTGTTGCCGAAAATATTTTCTTGGGGAGGGAACCGGTTAATAAAATGGATTTTATTGACTACAAAACCCTTGAGCAGAATGCCCTTAAAGCACTATCGGATTTTGATTTTCCCTACGCCGTGCAGCAGAAGATTCATCACCTGCCGATAGGCTGGCAACAGATGGTGGAAATCGCCAAAGCATTAAGTATCAACGCTGAAATTATTGTAATGGACGAACCTACTTCAGCACTCAGCGATAGCGAGATTGACTTTCTGTTTGAAAAGATTGCTCTTTTACAGCAGCAGGGTAAAACCATTATTTACATTTCACACCGAATGAAAGAAATCTTTGCAGTCGCTGATGAGGTCGTTATCCTCAGAGATGGCTATTTTGTGGGGCAGTACCCACTTAACCAAGTGGACAGCCCCTTGCTAATCCAAAAAATGATTGGTAAAAATATCCGAGAAACCGTGCAAGCGCCTATGATTGAATCACAGGAAAATGCTTTTTCTATGAAAGATGTGGAAGTAAACGGCACGGATGGTGCCATGCTTTCTAATATCCGGTTCGATTTGAAAAAGGGTGAAGTTTTAGGAGTTGCGGGGTTGCTGGGTGCAGGTCGTACCGAG
>WJIP01000098.1 GCA_014730185.1 Caldithrix sp.
CTGCGTACACTTTCCACTGCCACCCGGATAAATATGGGTCGGATTAATGCCAAAATTGAAGAGATCGGCGAGCTCCATACCCAAATGATGAAAAAACGAGCGGCTATGAAGCAGGAAATTCGCAAGCTTCTTACCGACGACCAGCGTATTTTATTTGACAGCCGGCCGCATCATCCCATGAAACGACAGAGATCCTTTCCCAGGAGATAGGGTAAATATTTACGTATTTGAAAAACCCCGGTTGTTACAAACAGTCGGGGTTTTTCGTTTATGAGATACCCAATGACAGATACAGAAAGTCAAATATGCAATAATGGCTTGTTTTTTCGCTGCTGAGCTGTTAAATTTTTTAGCTTTAGCGACTCTACAACTTGATCAGGGAGGTATTGTGTCACAACTGATGGTCTCCATTTCAGGAATTCGCGGTGAAATCGGCAGCACATTGACGCCGGAAGTCATCCATAAGTATACCGCTGCGTTTGGTTCTTATGTAAAAGGGGGCAAGGTTATTCTTGGAAGAGATTCCCGGGTATCGGGACCCTTCATTTCCAATATCGTTAAGGGAACTTTAGTTGCTTCTGGTTGTCACGTGATTGATATTGGAATTGTGCCAACACCGACCGTACAATTGGAAGTTGAATATCACAATGCCGATGGCGGTATTGCCATAACCGCCAGTCACAATCCCATCCAATGGAACGGTCTTAAATTTATGGGTAGTAACGGCCGGTTTTTGGCACCCGAGGAAGCCGATAAAGTTTTTGAAATGGCCGATAAAAGTGAATTTAATTATAATAAATGGTCGGACCTGGGTCGGGAACACCTCGATGCAGAGGCTATAGCGCGGCATATTGACAAAGTGTTGAATATCAATTATGTGGATAAAGAAGCTCTCCAAAAAAGACGTTTTAAAGTTGTGGTCGATACCGTGAACGGGGCCGGAGGTGTCATCATTCCTGAACTTCTAAAGGCTCTCAATTGCGAAGTTGTTGCCATCAATCAGGAACCAACAGGTAAATTTGCCCATACGCCTGAACCCCTTGCCGAAAACCTTAAACAATTGGGCGATGCGGTTTGCAGTAATAAAGCAGATATCGGATTCGCCATTGATCCGGATGCCGATCGTTGCGCTATAGTGGACAATCAAGGAGTACCATTGGGTGAGGAATACACTCTGGTTATTGCTGTTAATCTTATACTGATGAAAAAAATGGGGCGGGTTGTGGTGAATATGTCCACTTCACGGGCTTCGGAAGATATTGCCAGATATTATAACTGTATGTTTATGCGCAGCAAAGTCGGAGAAATTAATGTGGCCGAGAAGATGGTGGAACTGGATGCGATAATTGGTGGTGAAGGCAACGGGGGCGTAATCTTACCGGAAGTCCATCTGGGACGGGATGCACCGGTCGCGGTTGCCCTGACCCTGCAGCATTTGGTGGAATTTGGGGGCACCATTCGAGAATTGCGGGATTCCTTGCCTCAATATGTAATGGTTAAACAAAAAGTGAACATTGAAGGATTGCATCCGGATAACGTATTAAAAGCTATTTCCGAAAAACACAAAGCGCAAAAAATCAATTTTTTGGACGGGGTGAAAATTGATTTTGAAGATAGTTGGGTTCATCTGCGCAAATCCAATACAGAACCCATTATTCGTGTTATTTCTGAGGCCCCGACAGAAACTGAGGCCCAGGAATTGGGTGCGCAGTTCATGAAAGAGATCAGTAATTTATAATGTAAAATCACTGATTGTCCGTTAACGCCTTTAATGATAAATTCTACGCATGCGTTACAACATGCATGAATGATGCAGAGGTACTTTTTTGCCCACTATTCTGATTCGTCTGTTACAGATAGAAGCACAGGGGCCGTATTGTCAAATGTAAAGGGCTTACACCATGTATGGAGATTTCTCATAAATGATTATATGCAAGGTACTGGGCGATGTGGTCTCTACGGTCAAAAATAACCGGTTTAAAGGTAAAAAAATTTTAATTGTGCAACCGCTCAATTTGGAAGGGGCTGCGGATGGCGATGCTTTTCTGGCACTGGATACAGTGCAGGCCGGTGTTGATGATCGTGTGCTCGTGCTCAAGGAAGGCGGCTCGGCCCGCATTATTTTTAATGACCAGGAGATACCATTGCAGGCCGTGGTTGTGGCTGTAGTTGACGGAATAGATTTGGGTAAGGCAAAAACGGTAATATCAGACAAACGTTAATGCGTGATGGCGTAATCAACAGGCCTTACGGTTATCTATAACAAGGTCAATGATAGAGGAAGGGTAGAAAGGAAATGGGTTAAACCGATGTCCAATATTACAACGCAAGTCATTGAACAAATCATATCGCAGGTGTTGGCTGAAAATAACTGGTCACCTTGTGAGGAACGGGAAACGCATTACAAACCGTTTTCGTACGATGCAGCTGACCAGTTAATTTCATTCGGAGCCAATCGGGTGGGAGCTGTTGCCCCGGCATGCCCTCCCAAATATGAGCTTGCCCATTGGATCGATCACACCTATCTGAAACCGGATGCTTCTCTTGAAGAGATTGAACAAATTTGTAAGCAGGCCGAGGAATTCAAGTTTGCCTCGGTCTGTATTAATCCTGTGTGGGTGGAATTGGCTTATAAACGATTACGGCATGCTTATCCAAAAGTGTGTACGGTCATCGGTTTTCCACTGGGAGCTACTCTTTCGGAGGTAAAAGCCCTGGAGACCGAAAAGGTTGTGGAACAGGGGGCCGATGAAGTGGATATGGTAATCAACATAGGTGCTCTAAAATCAGGCGATTTGAAGTCGGTTGAGAAAGATATCCGTAGCGTGGTTCGGGCGGCCCGGCGCCGAACGATTAAAGTAATTATTGAAACCTGTTTGTTAACCGATGAAGAAAAAGTTCAGGCCTGTGTTGTTGCCCGTCATGCCGGTGCCAATTATGTGAAAACCTCAACCGGTTTCAGTAAAGGAGGGGCTACCGCACAGGATGTTGCTTTGATGCGAAAAATAGTAGGCCAGGATTTGGGTGTTAAAGCCAGTGGTGGTGTCCGTACTTATGAAGATGCCTGTCAAATGGTGGAAGCCGGGGCCACACGCATTGGAGCCAGCGCAAGTGTCGCTATCGTAAAAAATAATACCTTAAATTCTGAATCTGATTATTAAAAAAGTTCTAACCAATGCATATATATAAACTGATCGAAAAAAAACGTGATGGTTTTTGTCTGGCGGAAGATGAAATCAATTTTGTAATAGAACAATATACGGCTGGTAACATCCCTGATTATCAGATATCAGCCTTGTTGATGGCCATTTATTTTAACGGACTTAGTGATGAAGAAACCGGTTGGCTTACAAGGGCAATGTTGTACTCCGGTGAAGTAATTGATTTATCGGATCTGCCCGGCATCAAAGTCGATAAACACAGTACGGGGGGCGTGGGCGATAAGGTTTCGATTATATTGGCTCCCATTGTGGCCGCTGCCGGTGTGCTCGTGCCTATGATTTCCGGCCGGGGACTGGGTCATACGGGTGGTACTCTGGATAAATTGCAGAGCATACCCGGATTTAAAGTAGATTATGATGTTAAAACTTTTAAAGAAAAAATAAGCAGAGTGGGTGCCTGTTTGATCGGCCAAACCGATACTCTTGTGCCCGCGGATAAGAAATTGTACGCACTTCGAGATGTGACGGCAACTGTGCCGTCAATTCCTTTGATTGTCGCCAGTATCATGAGTAAAAAAATGGCGGAAGGTATTAATGGGCTGGTACTTGATGTTAAAACAGGAAACGGTGCTTTCATAGCCGATCGGAAAAAAAGCGAACAACTGGCTGAGTATTTATTGATGACGGGCAAACAATTTGATAAACCAACAATTGCTTTCATGACGCGTATGGATGAACCTCTGGGACACCATGTGGGTAACTGGCTGGAAATCGATGAATGCATCCGGGCTTTACAAACAGGAGAGCCATCCGATTTGATGGATGTAACCCATCATTTAAGTGGGGCAATGATTTACATCGGTAAAAAAGCATCATCCTTAGAAGATGGGATCGAACGCTCCAAACAGATGATTTCAAGCGGAAAAGCTATGCAAAAATTCAGAGAGATTGTTCGCGAACAAAATGGTGATCTTTCGTTTATCGATAAACCGCAAAGCTACCCCACTGCCAGATACAAGCATACCGTTTTGGCACCGGAAGAGGGGTATATCAGGGCTATCGATGCTTTAACGGTTGGACAGACTTCTGTCATTTTAGGCGCCGGCAGACAGAAATCGGAAGATGCAATTGATCCTAAGGCCGGTATCATCGTGCACGTAAAAACCGGAGAAACCGTGCAAAAAGAACAACCGCTGTTTACCATTCTGACGAACCGGGAAAATATTGTGAAGGAAGCTGAACGGAATCTTTTGGACGCTGTTTCGTTTACAGAACTGGAGCAGGTAGCCGAACCGCTGATCATCAAACAAATGGATAATGGAATTATTTAAATCAGTGCATAATGGGAAAATTAACAAAACGACAACGGCAACGTCTCAAGTATGAATTAAGAGAAAAAGAAAACCGTAAAAAAAAGCAAGCCATTCTACACGAAGGGCAAACCCCAAAATACATCGAACGCCATATTCCTTATATCCGGAAACTTGCACCCAATCTGGATCAGATTATGATTGTTTCATCGTTTATCTCGCCCCCATTCAAAAGTGGCTTGATTGATCGATTCCTTGTTTTAGCTGAACTTGAAAAAATTCATCCCATTATCGTTCTGAATAAAGTCGATTTGTTGCAAAATCCAGCAGAGGCTGAAGAGATTGTCGACGTGTATTCAAATATTGGGTATCATACAATTGCTACTTCAGTGCAAGAACAATGGAATCTTGCCCAGTTACACAAATGTTTGCATAATAAGCGAACGGCCCTTGCCGGGCATTCCGGTGTGGGCAAAAGCAGTTTACTCAATGCCTTGTATCCGGATTTAAAGATTAATGTGAACGAAGTCAGCCATGTAACCAATAAGGGAAAACACACAACCACACAGATTAAAATCTATAATTTGGATAACGGTACCCAGGTTATTGATTTGCCGGGTATTAAAATGTTGGATTTTATCGATATTAGCCGCAAAGAACTTCGCTTTTACTTCAAAGAGATGCGAGAAGTAGCAGACGACTGTAAATTTAGGGATTGTCTGCACCTGGCGGAAATTGAGTGTGCCGTCAAAAACGCAGTGGATGAAAAAAGAATTCACCCATGGCGTTATGAATCGTATAAAAATTTTATAGATACCCTGGACTGATCGGGGTCCTCACATTTCCGGTCCGAAATCACCCTTGATGATGTTAAATTGTTTCTCTACATCCCGGTGGTGATTGGCTTCCTGATCAGCCAAACTCTGAAACAACTGTTTCAATTCATCCTCCACAACGGCATCGCGGGCAATTTCATAACGGCGTTGGGCCATGTATTCACGTTTGAGAGCGATCTCGAAAATTTCTTCGATCGTTTGTTCTTTATCAAATGTTAACTGATTGGAGCCGTGCGAGGTTTTTACGTCTTGGAGTAATTCTTCATCATTCACTGAAACGGATAAATCGTATATCCTGGTCTCTTTGATATTAAATAGCATTTTTTCATGCTCAATTTCTTCTTTTTCCAGGCGCCGCAAGAATTGCTGGGTTTCTTTATCATTAACCATATCGGCTCCCTGGCGGTAAAGTTTTTGAGATTCTACTTCCTGTTCAATGGCGGTGTCCAGAAGATCTTTCAATGATTTCATATCCATGCCCTTTCGCATTTCTATGGATTGTTTGATAGAAAATATACAATCTAATCATAAACAATGTCAATGTGTCGTAGTCCTAAAAAAATATTTTTGGAAAATTTCATGACAAGTTTACGGGGATGAAATTTACGAATTTGTTATTTATCCATAAGTTGTGTTAACTCTCCGATGCAATTGCAAAAGCACCATTTATGAATTGGCAATGCAGAGATCGGTTTTTATAAAAATAAGGAGAGGCGGAGGCCTATAGTCCGCCTTCTCCCCTTGCTCAATTGTATTAAATGAGTTTATGCTCGCAGTTTTAAAAGTCGACACGACCCATTTTCGTTAAGATGAATAATTGAACTTATTATTATGTATTACCCACCGTGTTCTCGAACAACTTTTTTCAACCAGGGCATGATGATGAAAATACCGATGACGGCAATCATGGTTAAACCCGTATTGGTTAAGAAGAAATAAGCCTTATTATCGAATGATGTCCAAAGTCCGGACAATACGCCCGACATTTTATTTCCGATGGCCGTTGCCAGAAACCATCCACCCATCATTAGTGCGGCAATACGTTTGGGGCTCACTTTAGAAACCAGAGATAATCCCATGGGACTGAGGAATAATTCACCGATGGTTATTATCCCGTACACTCCAAATAACCAGCCAACAGAGGCTTTGGTCGCACCGCTACCGGAAGATATGGCTGCTGCTACCATGATGAGCATTGATAAAGCGGTTATCAACAATCCATAACCGATTTTTAAAGGTGTTGAGGGCTCCTTGTTGCGTTTGCGTAGAAATCCAAAAAATCCAACCACTAACGGTGTTAAGATAATAATATAAAATGGATTAATGGACGCCTGTAACTCGGTCGGCCATAATTGAATCGCTCCGTATTCTGATTGTTTTTGCTCAGGTATGTCATTCCACACATCTTTACCTATGTCATCGGGTTTTTTACTCAGACCGGTTGGCATTTCTTTACCAAAATTGTTGAAATAGTAGCTGGGTCCAATTTCCGTGCCCAAGACTTCTCCGTGGGGGCCTGTTTTCTTTACTTCACGGGGTACGGTCGATACTTCTTCGATCATATCCATGGAACCGAAGACTTGTTCCACAACCGGACTAGCTTCTCGATCGGTATAGTTTTTAGCCCAATACGTAAGCGCCGAACCATTCTGATGGAAGATGGCCCAAAAAATTATGACCACACCAAAAACGGATAATAATGCTAAAATTGGTTCTTTTTCATGGTCATCCGCTTTTAACCAAATATTTAAATAAAACACAATAACCGGAATTGTCAGGAAAATAAAAGCATCGGTGGAATCGGCGCCGAATATGCTGTTTGGTA
>WJIP01000099.1 GCA_014730185.1 Caldithrix sp.
CTTCTTAACGATCCCGACCTCATTTTATTAGACGAGCCCACTGATGGAATTGATCCGGTTGGACGCCGTAACATAAGAGACATATTGCGTCGTCTGTCGCAGGAGGGAAAAACAATATTTTTAAATTCACATCTTTTATCCGAAGTAGAGCGTATATCCGATGCTATATCCGTACTAAAAAACGGTAGGGTCATCAAACATGGTGCCGTTGAAGAACTGACATCTCTGGAAGGTCAATATCAAATCGAATTATTCAATGGGCAAGAAAAATTACCCGATATCTGTCGAAGACTGAATATTGATTTTTCTGAAAAACGACCCTTTACCATCCATAGCAAAAATGACTCGGATCTGAACCGATTCATTGATCAGATTCGCCTGGCTCAATTGAAGATTAAAGCAATCATTCCCAAAAAACTGACCCTTGAAGATTATTTTATCGATATCATTAAAGATTGATAAGGAATCCATACTGTGAAATTTTTGTCCATCATTCTGATAACCTTCAGAGAATCTTTAGCTAAAAAGATTTTTGTGGCTTTTTTCGCTCTTTCAACACTGGTTAGTTTTCTATTGCTGTTTGCCGTTAACCTGGATATTGTTGACGGAATGCAATCCGCCATATCCATTTTCGGGCAGGAAATCCCTGAGCGTGTAGAGCTGGAAAAAATTATATATGGAATCGAAGGCGCCATTGCCGTACTATTGTTTTCCGGCGGAATATTTTTATCGCTTTTTGCAACCCTTAATTTAACACCCTCCCTTTTGGAAGAAGGTTATATTGATTTATTCATCAGTAAACCCCTGCATCGCTGGCAAATCTTATTGGGTCGGTATCTGGGTGGTTTATCAATTGTGGCGTTCAATATCTTATATTTAATCATTTTCTCCGGCATAATCCTCTCAACCAAAAGCGGGATATGGAACAGTGGCTTTTTTCTCGCCGGTTTAATAATCATCCTTACGTTTGCTACTCTTTATGCATTAATGACATTCATAAACATTTGCGGCGGTAACGGACCTGTCGCCTTAATGATTACCTATTTTATTATTTTTATAAGTCCCTTGCTTCTGCAAAGAGACCGCATTTATGCCCTACTGTCTTCCAAATTTTATGCTTATTTTTTAGACGGGCTGTATTATATATTACCAAAAACGGCCGAGCTGGGCAATCTGACCCAAAAAGTTGTTCGGGATGCAACCATTAACTCATGGATGCCGGTATGGTCATCCGTTTTATTTATAGTTGTAACCATGCTTTTATCATTTTTAATATTCAACAAAAAAGATTTTTAGGAGGTGCAATATGCAACGCTATCGTTTGTTCACTACAATTTTCATGATGGTTCTATTTTTCTTGATGGCCTGTGAAAAAAGTCAGATTGAAACATTAAATGAGGCGGTTAGTAATGAATTAGCACTCCTTCCCCAGGATGCTGAAATTTATGGTTTTGCCAATATCGAAAATATGCGTGAAAGTCAATTTTATGATATGTTTATCGATTCGAGCGAAACGTTTGATTTTCCTGCTGATACGGATCTGGAAGAATTTGCTAATGAAACCGGAGTGGATTTGCGCAAAGATATTCAATCTATTTATTTTGCCGGTTATGCCCAGGATAAAAAAGAGCGCATGAGGGTATTAATCATATCAAAAGGAGTGTTTGACAAACAGAAGATACTCAACTTTATCCAATCCAAAGAAGATTTTGATAAAATGCAGGAACAGGCTTACCAAAGTCAGCAATTGTTCATTTCCAAAAACGGCAAGCACGGATTTTCCATTGTTGATAATAATACCGCAGTCATCGGGTATGTCCCATTAATGAAAAAATATATGGATATATTAGTTAAAGGAAATGGGCAACTTTCCGACGTGATGCGAAACAGGCTTGGTAAAATCCGCTTCAAAAACGATTTTTGGATCACCGCAGATGCTGGCAACCTGATGAAAAAAGCACAAAATCCAATAAGTGGGAAACAACTTCGTGGTCTCACGTCCGTCGAACAATTATACTTTTCAATGCGCATCAATGACAAAATAGAGATGGCAACTCTGGGAATCTTTTCCGATGAAGAAAAGGCCGTCCTTTTTAAAGATGCTGTCAAGGGAGGGATAGCTACACTCAAACTGGCACTTAGTGAAGATCGGGATCTCATCGATATTATTAATCATATTAAGATTGATGTCCATGATAACGAAGTTCAGGCCTTATTCAAAATATCCAAAGAAGAAGTTAAGAAAATCATTACCAACCAGAAACAAATAGCCGGCAAGATTATCTGATTTAAATTGCGCCTTACCCGTAGACTCTTCCGGGTATAAATTCCCGGAAGAGTATTTTATGACGGAGTAACCTTTATTACCCGAGGATCGACCAGCTTTTTAAAATCCTTGTAGGATATCCGCATCAATTCTTTATGACTACAGGCATTAAACGCAATTAATTCATCTTCTGTCAGCTTTTCGGCCACATATACATCCATATCATATAAATTTCCGAATGGTGGCATCGCTCCGATTTCACAATCCGGGAAACGATATTTGAATTCTTCTTCGGAGGCCAGTTCAACCGTATCCGATCCCGTTGCTTTTTTACAGAGATCAAAATCAATTTGGTGTGACGCGGGAAGTACAACCATAGCCATTTCACCGTCCAGTTTTACGATGACGGTTTTAGCTAACTCTTTTCCCGGAATGTGAGCTGTTGCGGCAATTTCCTGTGAAGTATAAGCCTCCGAGTGGCTTATCAACACATATTTCACTCTTTTTTTGTCTAGGAAATCTTTCAATTTTTTGACCGGCATATGATCCTCCCATTTAATATTGCACCATCGATTATTTACTGCATCGGATTTTGTACAACTCCGCAGTATCAATGCGACATTTTATAAAATCTGAACATCGGAAGCAGAAGTATCTGCATGCGTGTAATTATCCGGCGGGCAGCACGGCTCAACCTTGACTCGAGCTTGACGTTATGTATTACCGCATAGAACAACCGCTATCCTGAGTTCCGTTTTATCGGTAAATTCATAATAGAAAATTTGATATTTACTTAACCTTCACCCTAGCATCGGTATGTTTTCCGCCTCCGATTCTAGTTTATAATAAAGAGCTACCAAGGCAAAATCAACAAAATAATTTGAAACATGCCTATCCATCGTTCGTATTACTTTCCAGTTAATGAAACTATAAGTTCAATAAGGGGCTGGTTATGAGACACAAAATATTTTTCCTGATGTTTTTGTTTTCTGCTGCTTCTATGCTGCATGCAGTAGATTATAAAAAGAAAAAGATGGTTTTTGATAACCATGAATTTTCTGTGCTCGAGAATGTCAATATCGATTATGATGAAGGCACAATAACAATAACTCCCGAAAACGAATGGGATGACTTTATTGTTGAAATTACACCTGAATATGATCTGTACATTAATGGTCGATATATTCATTTAAATAACGAACAGCAGGAATTAGTGCATGATTATTATGAATTATATATCGATATTTTGGATGGTGCCAGAGAAATCGGGGAAAAAGGCGCCCAATTGGGTATCAAAGGAGCAGCTATTGGCGGCAAAGCGATATCGGGTTTATTTAAACTTTTAAGCGCCGGTTATGACACAAATGATCTGGAAGAAGAACTGGAAAGAGAAGCCCATAAAATTGAAATGGAAGCGGAGAAACTTGAAGAACATGCCGAAATTATCGAGGATATGGCAGAGGATCTGGAGGACTTACATCGAGATTTAAAAGAACGTATTGAGGAGTTAAATGAATTAGAATCCTTCTGATTTTACTTTGGAATAAACGAAAAAGCCCTTACGATCAGGCCTCGGGCACATACAGCAATTTAGTTTTTTTGTTGATAAAACGAATGGTTAAGTAAAAAATAAACGAAACAATAAAGACGATTTGCCAGAATAGAGCTACATGAAATTTGTGGTACACCACAAAACCTGCCGTTACTTCTAATAGGGTGAACACCAGGATTATAGTGAAAAATCCAATATATTCTCTTTTGACTACTTTTCGAAAAGAAAATTGTCTGTCCGGTCTCGACCATTTCTTAAGACTTGGAATGAAGGCCGGTGTTTGCTTTGCCCACTGTTCATAATCCTGTCCAAATTTCTGCCTCAAAAAAGCTTCTTCAGCAAACATGATCTGCTCATAATAAATCCAGAACAATAAGATGGCCAGAACAATAAACCACCATTGGTGCGGATAGAATGCCACGCCTAACCAAATTAAGAAATTTCCCAGGTAGAGGGGATGCCGCACTACAGAGTAGATACCCGTATTGTTAAGTGATTCGGCCACTTGTTTCTTGGTATTCCGCCCCGAAGTTTTTCTGGGTGAATACCCTATAGCAAGACCTCGGACAACCAAACCTGCAAGCGAAATAAAAACGGAAAACAACAGCCAAATTCGATGGTATATCTCTTGGCCTCCAAGGTATTCAAAATTTCTCATCTCAATCAGCAATAGAATTAAGAAGATTATAGGCAAGTAACTGCGATAACGAAAAAACCAGTTACCTCGTTTAACATACTCTTCATGAAGGGCCATAATGCTATAATTCCAATAATTGATCGTTTTCCCGGGAATATAAGAATTTAAGGATGTCTCATAGCTGATTCCAAATGTAAATTAATCTTGTGAATTAAATAACTTTTTAAGGGGCGGCGATTGACACTGATGCTCTGAATAAGAATCATGAGTCAGCTTAAAGCTGCTTTATATCCCTGGCTTAAATTTGCATTGATTTAATGCCGTTTCCTGCTTATCATAAGCTTTTTATACAACATAATAAAATGGAAAATCATGGGGCTTGATATATGACATCCAAGGAGATTCGCCAACAATTTATCGATTTTTTTAAAAACAAACAGCATACTTTCGTACCCAGCAGTCCTGTTGTTCCGCAGGACGATCCTACGCTGCTTTTTACCAACGCCGGCATGAACCAATTCAAAGATGTTTTTCTGGAAAAAGGAA
Source organism: Caldithrix sp. (assembly GCA_014730185.1). GTDB lineage: Bacteria > Calditrichota > Calditrichia > Calditrichales > Calditrichaceae > WJIP01. Next base: position 5,002 of record WJIP01000099.1, read on the forward strand.
CACGATCTTATAATAGAGCTGTTAATTCACAAAAATGTATCCGGGTAAGCGGCAAGCATAACGACCTGGAAGAAGTTGGACACGATACTTACCACCATACTTTTTTCGAGATGCTTGGGAACTGGTCGTTCGGCGATTATTATAAAAAAGAGGCCATTCAATTTGCCTGGGAATTGCTGACCGATGTCTGGAAATTGCCGAAAAATAAACTTTATGCAACGGTTTATACCACCGATGATGAAGCAGCTGAACTTTGGGAAAGTGAAACCGATATCCACCCTAAGAATATCTTACGTTTCGGTGAAGAAGATAATTTTTGGGAAATGGGTGCAACCGGCCCTTGTGGACCATGCTCTGAAATCCATATTGATCTCGGTCCGGAGTATGACGACGGTAACCATGACGGTGATTGTTTTGTGAATTCAGGATGTGCACGTTATATCGAAATCTGGAACCTGGTTTTTATTCAGTATTACCGTGACGAAGATGGCAAACTCCATAATTTACCCAAGAAGCATGTGGACACTGGCGCCGGATTTGAACGTCTCGTCGCTATTCTGCAAAACAAAGCTTCGAATTATGCGACGGACCTTTTTACACCTGTTATTGATCATATTCAACAGTTTACTCAACTGGTTTATGGAGAAAAGATCAATCAACCACCCTTTCATGTTATTGCTGATCATGTGCGCATGCTGACTTTTTCCATAGCAGATGGCGGCCTGCCGTCCAATGACGGTCGGGGCTATGTGATGCGTCGTATTCTGCGCAGAGCAGCTCGTTACGGTCGTAAACTGGACATACTTGAACCCTTCATTTACAAGCTGGTATCCACCGTTATCGATGTGATGGGCGATGCCTTTCCCGAAATCCGGGAACGACAGGATCATATTGAAGCGGTCATCAAATCGGAAGAAGAGCATTTTAACCGTACACTGGATCGCGGACTGGAAATTTTCGATAAAATTACCAATGAGTTGAAAAATGAGCGTAAAATTGTTTTCCCCGGAACGGAAGTGTTCAAATTATATGACACTTACGGCTTCCCTACGGATTTAACCCGTATTATGGCCGAAGAAGAGGGTATGGAGCTGGATATGAAGGGTTTCGAAGAGGAAATGGAGGCACAACGCCAGAGAGCGAGAGCTGCCGCTAAGTTTGACAGTAAATTTAGTGGGGATTTAAACTGGATAACTTTGAATGAAGGAAGCGATTCCCGTTTTGTCGGATATGAAGACCTGGCCATCGAAACACATATAATGAGTTACGCGGTAAGCGAGGATTATACTCGTATCGTTTTAAAAGAAACGCCATTTTATGCTGAATCCGGCGGACAAATTGGTGATCAGGGTATGATATCCGGCGACGGATTCGAACTGCAGGTAAAGGATACCCAAAAAGAAGGCGATCACATTATCCATTTGTGTAAACCAGCCAATGATTTTAAACCGGTTAGCGATAAAGTGGTCGCTGAAGTAGTCTCTTATAACCGAATGAATACAGCTAAAAACCATACGGCCACCCATCTCTTGCATGCTGCTTTGCGTAACGTATTGGGTGAACATGTAACGCAGGCCGGTTCTTTGGTTGAACCCGACCGGTTGCGGTTTGATTTTACTCATTTTGAAAAGATTACTGATGAACAGATTATTAATATCGAAAGCATTGTTAATCAAAAGATACAGCAAAATATTTCTCTGGAGGTTGCCCAGCAGAAATTTGATGAAGCCAAAAAAAGAGGGGCAATGGCCTTATTTGGAGAGAAATACAGCGAGGTTGTCCGTACTATTCAGATCGCCGATTTTAGCCTTGAATTATGCGGTGGAACTCATGTTCGATCCACTGGTGAAATTGGCTTATTCATTATTACCTATGAAAGCAGTATCGCTTCCGGTGTGCGTCGTATCGAGGCCATTACCGGTCCCAGGGCTCTGGACTATGCGCAAAACGCTAAACAAACTTTGCAGCAATTAAGTCACATTCTGAACACCGGTGAAGAAGCGTTGGTCCAAAAAACGAATCAAATACTTGCCGACAAAAAGAAAATCGAAAAGGAGTTGCAGCGTAAGACAAAACAGGAATTGAACTCCAATATTACCGACCTTCTGCAAAATACTGAAACCATTAATGGCATTGATGTCCTTATCCATCGTCTGGAAGAAGTTGATATGGATCAGATGAAGGAATTGGGCGATAAAATTCGTGAACAAAATAAAAATACAGCAGCACTTTTGATATCCGAAAATGCCGGTAAGATAACTTTGGTTTGCGTGGTGAGTGATGATTTAATCAAGAATAAACAAATAAAAGCCGGTGAACTGATTAATGAAGTAGCAAAAGTCGCTGGGGGCGGAGGTGGCGGTCGTCCGCACTTGGCCACTGCCGGAGCCAAAAATAGTTCCAAATTAGACGAGTCCATTGTCAAATTCAAATCATTAATAAACAGTGCCTGAATCTATACCTTGTAAAATAGGTTATTCGATTTGATTTTGGTATCCGACGGGCAACCTTTGTTTCGAAAATGCGTCCATTAAACAAATAAGTCATGCGTCGGTTTAAATACGGAGAATAACATGAAATCCCGTCTAATTTGGATAGTAATTCTTTTTAGTGCTAAGTTTCTATCAGCTAATGGCTATTTTCAACAATCCGTCCAATATGAAATAGATGTGACCTTGCAACCGAAGACGAAAAATTATTACGGTCAATCTGCAATTCATTACACCAATAATTCACCGGATACACTGAAATTCATTTGGTTGCATTTGTATGCCAATGCCTACAAAAATGAAAAGACTCCATTCGCTAAACAAAAATCACGTCAATTAAGCAGTAGGTTTTATTTTTCAAAACAGGAATATCGAGGCTACATAAATGTGCAAAAAGCGTCTGTAAATGGACAAGGAGTATCGTTACAATATAAAAATAACGCTCCGGATGCAGCCAAGATTACCCTGCCCCAACCCTTAAGACCTAATGATTCATTAACCCTTTCGCTCTCCTTCGAAGGTAAATTTCCCATTACCTTCTCCCGTATGGGCCATTTCGGCGACGGTTACTTTGCCGCTTCCCAATGGTACCCTAAAATTGTGGTCTACGATCAATTTGGCTGGCATCCGGACTCATACCTGGATCAGGGTGAATTCTATGGTGAATTCGGTCGTTTTGATGTGCAAATTACTTTGCCTGAAAATTACGTGGTGGATGCTACCGGAATGCGGCAGCCTGATAGCAGCGAAACGGCTTTTTTAAACAGGATCATTGCTGCAACGGATACCCTCCTGGCTCTCGACGATGAAGATAAAAGAGAAGCTTTCATTGAGCAGTGGAAAAAGGACCGGCGTGCACAAACCGATTATGATAAAACTAAAACGGTTCGCTTTGTAGCCGAAAATGTGCACGACTTTGCCTGGTTTGCCGGTGATTTTTACATGATGATGCAAACCCGAACCGATGATAATAAACGCATTAATGTACTGGCAACACCTGATAATGCATACGGCTGGCGCGATGTGCCCCGGTTTGTGACTCAAACTCTTGAATTTTACGGAAGAGAAGTGGGTCCTTATCAATATCCGAAAGCATCTGTTGTGGACGGTGCATTGGCCGCCGGAGGCGGTATGGAATACCCGATGGTTACCATTATTTCTACACCGCATGTATCCTTTACAAATTTACTGGAAATGGTTGTCATGCACGAAGTGGGTCATAACTGGTTTTACGGTATGCTGGGTTCTAATGAACGGGATTATCCTTTTTTGGATGAAGGTCTGAACAGCTTTTATGAGCATAAATATATGAATCATTACCACGGTTTTCGCAACATGACCAATTTCAAAAAAATATTTGGAGGCCATCAGTTTATTAACGATATCGGTGAATGGCATTTATTGCATTTCACCTATGGATCAGCACTCCATAAACGCATCGATCAGCCCTTAAATTTACCCGCGGAGGACTACGCATCGATGTTCACGTATTCCGCTATAACCTATCAAAAGTCAACAGCTTTTTTGCGGGCGCTGGAGTGGTATGTGGGTGAACAAAGATTTAGCGAAGCCATGCATCATTATTTTGACACCTGGGCCGGAAGACATCCCACAGATGAAGATTTTTTCCAGGCCATTGAAGAATCCACCGGCGAACAACTGGATTGGCTTATTCAGCCATGGTACAGGGAGACTTCCTACAATGATTTTGTAATTACGGACGAGCAAACCCATTATGAAAAAGATAAATATCGTACGGTAATCCGGATAAAAAATAAAGGTACCATGCGCAATATGCCGGCACCGGTTCACTTAATAACCGAAGCCGGTGATACGTTGGAAAAACGGTGGTCCGGCAAACCTGATAATGCGGTTACTTTTGTGCATAATGCTCCCAAGAAGAAAGCGGAAGTTAATTACAGCCGGGTTATATTTGAATCCAATTATCTGAATAACAGCGGGCTTCTGCCTCCTATCGATGTTAATTTTATCGGTAAAATTCCCGATTTCCAATCCTATCACATCAACATTTTACCCTATTATTGGTATGATTATTTTAAGGATAAAAATCGCATCGGTCTTTCGATGTGGAGCGGCAATCCCGTTACCGCAAATATGAATATGCGGGGGGCGCTTTATTATGGTACGGCCAGTGAGTCTTTCGGTCATTCTGCTAAAATAAGTCACCGCTTTCATTTACCTATAGCTAACTATACCGATATTTCCTTGCAATCCAAAAATATGGATGGTTTGCGACGCTATTCTCTGGCCGTTGCTAACCATATTCAATCCATAAACGATCGTCGCCGTTCATTTGAGGTTTCCGCCGGACTGGACTACATCAATCTTTTTGACATGACCTATAACGACCCACGAGTGTTTAATCAACAAAAATACAGCGTGGCCTGGATTGGAGTAAAGCAAAAATGGAATCGTCTATTGCACCGTGTTAACTGGGCGTTCGCCGTGGAAAGAGCCCTGGAACAGTTTGGGGAACAATCCGATTATTTCAAATTTGAATTTCAAAGCCGGTACAAATATCGCATAGACCGAAAATCCTTTGTGCAACTCCGATTGTTAACGGGCGGACTTTGGGGCAGCGCGGTGCCCAGCCAGGAGTATTTGTACAGTGTAGGCGGTGTGGATGCCAAGCATAAACGTTTTGCCCCCGCACGCCGGGGCACCATGGGACCTGCTAACCGGTGGTTATTTGATGGAGGGCTGGAAATGGCCGGATATGCTGATCCTGCAAACTCCTTTTTTCGCGGCAGAGGTGGCGCCGCCCTGCATATCGATTTCGATTATAAATGGCTGCCACACTGGTATTTCGCAGCAGCTACCATGGGGCCGTCGTTTGAAGAAATAGGCAATCAATCTTTTACCGAAACCGGTGTTAAGGTGGATTTTGGGCCCCTGCAGTTCGTGTTTCCCATTTATATCAGCGATCCGGGACCGGGTGAAAGCCATACAGCGTTTCGTTTTAATTTGCGGCTTATGAAAGATGTCAGCAGAATGGTTTTCTCACTATAGACCACCCTATAATTTAGTGATATGACCATAATAAGAGAGCGTCTTAGTTTCCTCTTATTTGATACGATGATTTCAAATTAAGGCGAGCGTATTAAGTTCAACTTTATTGTCTGAATGTCAATTCAAGTTTCTTTCGTATTATCAGACGGTCGATCGTATAATAAAACAGCAGAGAAATCATGGAAAATACAATCAGGGTAACCGAATTGAGTTTTAATTGAATATAGGCATCCAGCCAGGATAATAAGGGATGCATCACCTGGCTTATATTTGTCGCTATGGTCTTTAACACCCGATTATTCGGTTGTATTTCGGTAGTGGTTTTTAACGATTGCATCCGCCAAAAATCCGTACCCGTCTGCTGACCGCTGGTGATTAAATAAATACCGATGATCAGCAGCAAACCAATGGCCAAATAGACAACACTATCCTGCAACCAGGCCGCCGGTATTTGCCTCAATTTTTTTGCCAGAATTGCCGCATAATTTTTGTTTGATGGTTGAACCTGCAAATGATATAACATATTATGCATTTTCTGTTGCGTATCCAGAGCGTTTTGACATACCTGGCAAGTATCGAGATGTTGACGCAATTCATAACTTACTAAATCAGGACTTTCAATAATATCCACCATGTCTTTTTCCGATAAGTGGGATGTCATATTAAATCCTCCGTTTCAAATTGAGTTAATAAAATGCGTCTTAATTCCTTACGTCCTCTGAAAAGGTGTGTTTTAACAGTATTCACCGGCAAATCGATTACATCTGTTATTTCTTTTATCTTCATCTGGTTTAGATAATACAACGTTATCACAACACCCTGAACATAGGGTAATTGATCGATCCCCTTCCACAAAATGTGCTGGATATTGACATGTTCCGCTAGGCCCTCGGAAGCTTGTGAATCCTGCAAAGCTGATATTTGTTTCCAAGCATTCTTATGTTCCGTCCAATCAGACTGATCTTTTGGTTCCGGCAAAGGTTGCAGTTGCTGAGGATTTTGCTGCAGATAATTAAGCGCTGTTCGATAAGTTATGGAATAAATCCACGTCGATAACTTAGATGCCTGTTTAAAGGTCTCTATGTTCTGATATATTTTCAAGAAAACATCCTGTGTAATTTCTTCAGCCAGTTCTTTTTTTTTGATAACCCGCATGGACAGGGTAAAAATGTAGTCACGGTAATCATTAATGAATTGATCGAATGCATATTTATCGCCGATCTTCATAGCTGCAATGAGTTCTTGTTCGTTCATATAATTTATATGACAGTGTTTAAAGCAAATTGGTTTCACATTTGGCAATTTTTTAAAAATAGGAAATAAATATCCGATTTTGAAACCTTTTTTTTCGTGAACTTGTCCTATCCATTAAAAAGACAGAGTACCAGAAAAGTCATCATAAATCTTTGATCTAATTACAGAAGATAATTCGCGACGAACTTAACCCTGTTATGCAATAAAAAACCATCACATAAACTTATGGAGGTAAGAAATGGTCGCAACAGCCATATTAATACCAATCACATCAATCCTTGCCATCGCTCTGGTCATTTATTACTTCATACGGGTAAAACATGAAGAAAAAATGAAAATTCTGGAGAAAGATTTCAACGGTGAGGAGTTAAAAGAGGTCTTGATCCGCCGGCCACGTTCAATCGGCGAACCGCTGCGCATGGTTAAATGGGGTATGATTCTTATTGGAATCGGTTTAGCCATCCTCATCGGGAATCAGTTCGATTACGAACACCAGGAAGCTATGACCATTGGCTTTCTGTTCCTGTTTCCCGGTGTCGCTTTGATCCTATTCTATGTATTCTATAACCGGTTGTCTAACCAGCAGCATGAGGATGAACAAACTATGCTATCCGAAAAACAAAACAGCGTATCCGACAGCTAAACCGGTTAGCAAGTTGATCAGTTTCAGATAGATGAACGCTTTTTTGGATACAGCAAGTAATGGTATGGTACCGTGCCCGTCCTGAACAATGGAACTAGCCAGGAGAATACCTAAGGGTATCGATCCGTTGGCAAATAATGTTACGAAAACCATGTGCGGACCGGATTCCGGTATAATACCAATCAATGCGGCCAATACAAGCGTAAAGATGGTATTATCTTTAATCCACTGAGCCACATCGATGTAGTGTTCAAGGGAGTGAATCACCAGCAGAACCCCAAATGTCCATAGAAAAATGCGCAGTAGATGTTTTTTGAGAACGTGCTGCCACAAATGGCTCTCTAAAAAATGATCCGGCACCGTTCCTACGACAAACAGGGAAAATAAAGTGCCGGCGGCAAACGTCACTTTCTTCCAGTTCCAGGTTTGGGGACCAATGGAACCGGAGATTAAAAACAGAAAAAAGAGAATAAGAATGGTCAGCAATAATGCCCGGGGAAAGGTAATTTCTTTAAATTGTTGCCAAACGCGGTTTTTTGGAAAACAATGACAATCCTCCGGCTGATGCACCTTATACGTGTGGTCAGGATGTGTGAAGGCCAGTTGCTTGCTGCCTATAATTTGATCTGCGGCCCAACCAAGCGGTAAAGCAATAATGAATAACATACCATGTATAATTAATGCTTGTTCGGGAATCATGGAAAACATAACAAAAGCTTCGTCCCCGCTGGTGGCAATCATAGCTGCAACGAGCGCGCCAAAACTTACTATTCGATGAGAGAAAAGGGAAACAACCGTGAATGCACCCAAACATCCCGGTATAATCCCCAGTATTGTTCCTAATAGATACTGTCTCCAGTAGCTACCTTTGAGTAAATCCTGCCATCGTCCCTCGGTTTGTACATTGACATACTCAATCAAAAGCATCATGATGAATACAAAACTGGTGATCATCAATGCATGTTTAAAGATATCAAAAATCATTGCTGAAGTTCCTCAGGTAAAAAGTTTCGCCATTGTAAATAACTTGTTTTAATTGTTTCTCATCGATTAAACGCTGCACAGGTTCCCAATTCAAACGATGCTTTTGAAGAATTTTGAGCAAATCTTCTTCACGCAATTGATGGACTGCCGTCGTATCCAATATATCGGCAATAACATCCTGCCCTGTAAAAAAATGTCCCTTTTCGGCTTTAATCATCAATTCTACTGCCGGCAAATGCTTCCCGAATGTCTGATAAGCATCATTTATTACCTGGGTATTAGCCGGCCTCACGCCGGTCTCGGCCGCTGGACGGACCGGTGAAGCAATATAAGCCCGATATACATTGAGATTTTTGATAAAACGGGCGATTGCCCGTAAATTATTTAAATCTGTATTCCAGCCCTCTAAAAGCATGGTTTCAGTGATTAGCTTACCGTAATACTGCCTGCTAAACGATTGAATGCCATTCAATATTTCATTTAGTTTTAAGCCGCCATGAGGCCGATTTATGGCCTTCC